>NZ_CALETI010000328.1 GCF_937920075.1 uncultured Agitococcus sp. | reverse complement strand
CGCCATAACCTGCCGCAGCCATCCAGTTTGCCGATAATTTAATATCGCTTAATTGGGCAATGTTGGCCGAAGCAATATTGGTAATAGATTCGCCAACCGCCATTCGTGCGGATGCCCCTGCATCAATCAAGGCTAAGGGTGTACGTTCACCCATCGCCATTGCTTCGCCTGTATAAGCGTGAAAACCACTGGCAGTTACTGCACAATCGGCAACAGGCACTTGATAACGGCCAACCATTTGCTCACGCGCGACTAGACCTGTCACTGAGCGGTCGCCAATGGTAATTAAGAACGATTTAGAGGCGACGGTGGGTACTTGTAATACCCGTTTTGTTGCTTCGCTTAAATCAATCGTTGAGCTGTCAAATGCGGCTTGTTCAATCGCTTGGCTATTAAATTGACGAGACATACGTGGTGGTTTGCCCAACAACACTTGCATCGGCATATCCACCGCTTTGTTGGCAAAATGGCTGTCACTGACGGTTAAGTGTTGCACTTTTTCTGCTTGGCCTAAGACCGCAAAGGGACAACGCTCACGCTCACAAATGGCTTCAAATTCGGCTAAACGCTCTGGACGCACGGCTAAGACATAACGCTCTTGCGCTTCGTTACACCAAATTTCGCGTGGGCTCATGCCACGTTCTAAATTAGGAATGTTGCGTAATTCTAAGGTTGCACCTAAATCCCACTCATGCACTAATTCAGGCATGGCATTCGACAAGCCACCTGCCCCCACATCATGCACAGAGACTAAAGGATTGTTGTCACCCATTGCCCAACACACATCAATCACTTCTTGGCAACGACGTTCCATTTCGGGGTTATCACGTTGTACCGAGGCAAAATCTAAATTTTCGGAGCTTGCGCCGCTAGCCATACTCGATGCCGCACCGCCACCTAAACCAATTAACAAGGCTGGGCCACCTAGCACAATCAAACAATCGCCTGCTTGAATAGCATTTTTTTGCACATGTTCTTCACGAATATTACCCAAACCACCTGCAATCATAATCGGCTTGTGATAACCACGCACTTCGCTGCCATTAACACCATTAACCGCTAATTCAAAGCTACGGAAATAACCACACAAATTGGGACGACCAAACTCATTATTAAAGGCTGCACCGCCTAAAGGCCCGTCAATCATAATGTCTAAAGCACTGACAATACGATTGGGTTTGCCATAGGCCACTTCCCACGGTTGTACAAAGTTGGGAATTTGCAAATTAGATACGCTAAAGCCTGCTAAACCTGCTTTGGGTTTACCACCACGGCCTGTTGCCCCTTCATCACGAATTTCACCACCCGAACCTGTTGAAGCTCCTGCAAAGGGTGAAATTGCGGTGGGATGATTGTGGGTTTCAACTTTCATTAAAATATGGACAGGCTCATTGCTATAACCATAGGTTTTGCTGCTCGGATTGGGAAAAAAGCGGTCAGCTTGATGACCAACAATCACCGAGGCATTATCTTTGTAGGCCGATAAAATATTCTCTGGGGATTGATTGTAGGTATTTTTAATCATGCCAAATAAAGATTTATCGGCTTTTTCGCCATCAATTGTCCATTCAGCATTAAAAATTTTGTGGCGACAATGTTCCGAGTTAGCTTGGGCAAACATCATCAATTCTACATCGTGAGGATTGCGGCCTAACTGTTGAAAACTATCAACCAAATAGTCAATTTCATCGGGTGATAAGGCAAAACCAAACTCTTGGTTGGCTTTCA
>NZ_CALETI010000327.1 GCF_937920075.1 uncultured Agitococcus sp. | reverse complement strand
TTGCGATTGTGAAAAGGACAATAACAATGATAAATGATATTTTTGATTATATAGATGCAGGCTTTAAAGTGTTTGGCTTGCATGGCTCAAGCGGTGGCTTGTGTAATTGTGGTGATGTTGAGTGTAAAGCTATTTTAAAGCATCCCATTATGAGCAACTGGCAAAACGTGCCTGTGTGGTCGGATGAGCAAATAGAATGTTTTAGTGAGATGGGGCATTTTGACAGCGGTTTTGGCGTGATTGTGCGTGATTATCTTATTATTGATGTTGACGCTCGCAATGGTGGCGTTAAGTCTTTTAAGCAGTTATGTAAAGATGTGCCTGCCATTTTAGATTGCAAATTTATCGTTAATACGGGCAGCGGTGGCGGTAGCCAGCACCATTATTTTAAACTGAGTGATGATGACAAAACAAAGTCACTTATGCAAAACAATGACAAATACAAGGGTATTGATTTTAAGACTAGCGGATTTGTCGTAGGTGCAGGGTCGTTACATCAAAGCGGCTCAAATTATGAAACGCTCAAAGGTTATCCACAAGATATTGATTTTGCGCCTAGTGAGCTTTTGGCATTGCTGGAGCGTCCTGCCTTTTTTCGCGTTCAAAACAACGGTAAAGATTTAGACATTGACGAATTACACATTGTTAGCTTGTTAGAACATTGCAATCCTGATTGTGATTATAGCCAGTGGGTAAGTATTGGTATGGCTATTCACCATTGCCTAAACGGTGGCGGCTTTGAGATTTGGGACGCATGGAGCAAGGATAGCGCAAAATATAGCAGTGTCGATTCATTGCGTAAGCACTGGCACAGCTTCGGTAAAACGACTAATCCCGTAGGCTATGGCACGTTATTACACTACGCGCACGAAGGCGGTTATTGTGAGCCTGTCACATTTGTTTATGATGAGAGTCTTGGTAGTGTTGAAGATGCTAATTTTGACAGTGTAAAGACTGGTTCGGTTTTTGGTTCGGGTACTGTGCATTTACTAGATGAGCCAGTCGATGTTAAACGGCCACCTGATTTTGTTGGTACATTAACGCAATGGATAAATGACCAGTGTTTATATCCGCGTGAGAATTTGGCCGTAGCAGCGGCATTAACAGCTGTTAGCAGCTTGGCAGGAATGCGTTATACCGATGGCTTAGACAATATGAGCGCGAATATTATCGCGTTCGGCGTGGCAGGTAGCGGCACTGGTAAAGAGCAAATACTCCAGTCTTATTTATCAATCATCAAAGCTGCAGGCGTTCAGAGCGCGTTACACGGTGGCTTTAAGTCTGAACAAGAGGTCATGCGTAATCTGATACGGCATCAAGCCGCGTTTTATTGCGTTGATGAGCTTGGTATCACGTTAAATAAGCTACAAAACGCATCTAAAAAAGGCGGTGCGTCTTATCTTGAGGGTATTGTCGGTTTAGTGATGAGTGTTTATTCAAAAGCTAATGGCTATTTGCCCATCACTGGCGATTTAAAAGACGACATTAAGCAAAAATTGACGCTTGAGTATGCACAGATTGACAAAAAACTAGAAAAACTAGCACAGGACAGCAGCACAGATACCATGCGCGAGCGTTTAGAGATTGCAAAAGAACAGATAATCCAAGCGATTAAAAGCGTTGATGATGGCCTAGAAAATCCATATTTAACGGTATTGGGTTTTACTACGCCTGTCACATTTAACGACTTGATGACATTCGAGCAAGCCACTAACGGATTTATGGCGCGAGCCATGATTTTTAGTGACTTAGAGACTAACCCAAAACGCAAAACTCGCTTTATTAAAAAGCCTATGACCGATGGCATGGCCAATACTTTGCGTAATTTATATGCACATGGTCACTATGACGCTTTAGAGAGCGTAGGAGCGCGTATTCAACATATCGGGGATAAGTCCACCATTCCAACGGATAACGCGGCTATGGAGCTTTTAAACGAGGTTTACGAGCGTTTTTATGCGTTAGCAGAGCGACACAAGGCAACAACAGGGCTAGAGGCCATTGCTAGACGCGGTTATGAGCTTGCAAGCAAGGTTAGTTTAATTTGTGCATTGCCGAGTGGCTTGCGTAATGTTGAACACGTCCGCTATGGCTATGCGTTGGCCATGCGCGATATTGAGCAAAAAATCAAACTTGCGTATAGCACCGAGAATAAAGAGTCTAGCGATGGTTTAGCAGCTAAGGTGTTGTCCATTGTTGACAAAGAGCATGGCGAAACGCTTGGTGTCATCTGCAATCGTTTGAGAAGTACGCCAAAAACTCAAGTTGAGGCGTTACTGGTGCAGATGATTGACAAACAAATGATTAGAGCAGAGGAGCAAATTAAGCCTAGCACAAAGCAAAAATACTTGCGGTATTTTGCCATGTGACCTGTGGATAACTTTTTTAGACTAAAGGCCATTACTGGCCTTTTTTTGTTTTTGCTGTTTATTTTTTGAGCTATTTTTGCATTGTTTAGGCGCATGATAGTGCATGATAGTAGCAAGATAGTAGCGTATTTTTGTTAAAATACATATTAAAAACAATAACTTACAAAGCAAAATAGCATAATAGCAAGATAGTATATATATAGATATATATACATACATAAAAACACACCATCTTTAGATGATTAAAAAATGTACAAATACAATAAAATACAACTGTATATACATCTGTATTTATATATACACTTTTATATACTATATAGACTACTATGCTATTATGCTATTATGCTTATATAAGTATTGGTATATATAGGTTTCATAATAGTAGAGTCTTACTATTATGTACTATCATGCTCTAATCTATAGAATTATATAAATGGCCTAATTGACAGTATTGTTTTGGTATTTTTGGCCTAAACTAACAGCGACAAACTAACGATAAATACATAAACTAATTTTGCGGCTTAGGAGGCATCTGAAAGCGAGAGTCATTCACTCGTTGCCGCAATCTTCTGAATGCCTTGAATGGGGGTGTCTAATGAAATTATCTGTAAAAATAACTATTGTTCGTGCTGTCATGTATATGACTGATAATTTTTTTGTAAACCTAAAATCGGTTTCTAATTTTATTTTTAAACATTTTGGTTTAATTTTTAGTGAGCAAAAAACGTCTGTTTTGTTGGCTAATTTTGGATTATCAATCAAAGACATAAAAACATTGCCGCAGCGCGAATGGTTGCAGCCCATCTATGATGATATTTTATTACAAGTGGGTGATTTATGAGTTTACGTCAAGCCGCAATTGCTAATAATATTAATCTATCGACAGCTAAACATAGAATAAAACGAGGATGGGATAAAATAGACGCGTTAATTATCCCTCCAAATTATCAGCGAAAAGTCACAGATCAACAGGTTATTGAATGTGAAAAACTTGGCTTAACGATTAGAAGAAGCGCAGCTTTTCTTGGTATCGGAAAAACAGCTTTAAGAAAACGCATAGAAAGACTAGGCATTAACTGGCGCGGCAAAGGCCGTCAAATAGGGGCAAAACAATGAGTGATATAATC
>NZ_CALETI010000326.1 GCF_937920075.1 uncultured Agitococcus sp. | reverse complement strand
TCAAATTGTTTATCTTCAACCCATGCTTGTAAAGGATGTGCCAAAAACTCAGGATAACGCAGTTTTAAATTCCAAGGGCTAAATACCTTGGTTTGACTACGCACTTCATCCATGAGTTTTCTTAAAAAGTCGGGCTGTTCATCGGCAGGTGGACTAAAAGTCATTAAACCGCCCACATGCATCATCGACTCGCGAGTTTCACCCGCTAAAAACGACCAATCTAAACTATTTAAACGTTTTGCAACGGCCATATTATTATCCTTATTTTATTAATCTAATAACAATAGCGCATTTTTTTCAGAATACCGCGCTTTTCCTATCACAAAAATCAAGGAAGCCTAGTTAACCTTTAACACTAGCCTGATTTTTTGCCTAATATACATCATTTTGTAAAAAAAATAGTTAATCTTGACACTGTAAAGCTGACAAGCCCATCAACTTATGATATTTAATTGGGCACTCGACCAATTAAATATTTTATTATGAACTTTTGTCCTCGTAGCCGTGGAAGACCACGCTGTCAACAAGCGGCTTTATCGCGTGAACAAATTATTGAGCGCGCGTTTTTGGCATTTGCTGAATTGGGTTATGAACAAGTGTCTTTACGCTTATTAGCAAATCATTGTGGGATCAGTGACAGCTTATTACACCATCACTTTGGCTCAAAACAGCAACTTTGGCAAGAAGCAGCCGATAATCATATTGCCCCGTTAATGGCTACTTTAACCAGTAACCTAGAAGCCTTAGCGGCTAATGATCGCCCTGCACAAGCCTTACGACACAACTTGCCTCAATCGCTAAAAAATATGGTCAGCAAACCTGCGGCCTTAGCCTTTATTTTTCGAGAGGGGGATTTAAACAATGAGCGTTCGGAATATTTACGCCAACGTTATATGCGTCCTTATCTTAATCGTTTAGATGCCTTATTTAATCAGGCGGTCTTAGATGGCGATTTTCGCCCTATTCCGCCTGCGGCGCGTCATGTTTTGATTATGGGCTTTTTGCGCTCAATGGTAATCCCTGCTCATTTACAAGACGAACTTGCCCCGCATTTAAGTAGTCAAGAGCAAACCAATGCTTTGATAGACAATATTGCCCTGTTGTTATTACATGGCTTTAGCCAATCCTCGCCACCGCTTTTAGGAGCGATCACTCATGTCCAATAAAAACCTATATCTATTGCCTTTATTAATTACCAGTAGCCTACTGCTTAGCGCCTGTGAAAAACCGCCTGTTGCTGCCGACAAGCCTCGCTTAGTCAAACTGATTAGCGTGCAAACTAGCTCCAGCCAACAAAGCCTTGATTTAGCAGGTGAAATTAAAGCACGTGTTGAATCGCCATTAGGCTTTAGGGTTGCAGGTAAAATTGTTCGTCGTTTGGTGGAAACCGGCCAAACTGTCCAAAAAGGCCAAGCCTTAGCCGAACTTGACCCACGTGATTACGAACTCGCCAAAACCGCCAGCAGCTCTCAACTTAATGCTGCAAAAGCCGATTTAGCTTTAGCTGAAGCCGAATACAAACGTTTTCAAGAATTACAAACCAAACAGTTTGTCTCGGAATTAGATTTAGACCGCAAACGGGTGGCGGTGTCTGCTGCTGCCGCACGCTTAAAAAGTTTAGAAAGTAATGTGTCTTTAGATAACAACCGTATTGCTGATACCATTTTACGCGCTGACAGTGATGGTGTGGTTAGTCAAGTACAAGCCGATGTCGGCATGGTGGTCAGCGCAGGACAGCCGATTGTCACCGTTGCCCAACAAGGTGCGCGTGAGATTGTTGTCGAGTTTCCCGAAGACCGCCGCACCATTGCTGCACAATACCCCCAAGCTCAAGTGTCGTTATGGGCGCAACCACAAGCCAAATACCCTGCCCAATTACGCGAATTATCAGCGGTCGCCGACCCTGTGACTCGTACTTTCCGCGCACGTTATAGCATTCAAGCCCCAAGCAATGCCTTGGCTTTAGGCCAATCGGCAACCTTACACCTTAACTTACAAGGTCAAAGTGG
>NZ_CALETI010000325.1 GCF_937920075.1 uncultured Agitococcus sp. | reverse complement strand
GTATTACCTTTGTTTCCTCAATACTCTGCAACATCAACAGCACCCGTTTATGATGCTATGCAGCGTTGGTGTGCCACACAGCGCAATTTACCTAGTTTTACCATTATTAAGGACTATTTTGCCCATCCGCAATATATTACAGCGATGGCTAATAGTATTCGTGAGTTTCGCGCACAACACGGCACTTCGCAAAAATTATTAATGTCCTTTCATGGCATTCCACAACCTTATGCCGATAAAGGTGATCCGTATCCTAAACGTTGCCGTTGTACAGCCGCGCATATTGCCCATGTTTTGGGTTTAAAAGACGATGAGTGGGCGATTAGTTTTCAGTCACGTTTTGGTAAACAAGAATGGGTGAAGCCGTATACTGATGTTTTATTGGCGGAGTGGGCAAAACAAGGTGTAGAGTCGGTACAAATTGTTTCTCCTGCATTTTCAGCAGATTGTTTAGAAACTTTAGAAGAGTTGGCTGAAGAAAATAAACATTTATTTTTAGATGCGGGTGGTAAACAATATCAATATATTCCTGCTTTAAATCAACGCGCAGATCATATAGAGTTATTAGCACAATTAGTCACACCACACTTGCAGGCTTTTTGGCAAACTATGCCATATTATCACTAAGGACTTGTTATGCGTGCAGAAAAAACGCCTTTGTTGCCCGAAACATGGGATGATTTAGAAAAAATACTCAAACAAAAAGCTGAATTGGCTCTAGATCGTATTGAACAAGCCCTACAAAAAGTTGATGAAACAGTGGCTTTGGTTAAAGCTGTTGGCCAAGATTCAGCACAATTAGCCGTTAAAGAGGCAAAAGAAGCTTTTTTATTGGCTAAACGTGTTGATGTAGAAAAAAATATTAAAGATTTACGCAAACAAGCAGAAGACCGCATACAAGAATTTGCCGATTCATTAGAGCAACGCCGAGAGCAAGAAATCGCCAAGCAAGTAGAAGCATTACGCAAACGTTTGATGCAGCGTGATGAGGATAGAATTGTGGCTAGACGTGTTAAAGAAGCGGGCAAAGTTGAAGCAAGAGTTGAAAAAATTCTAACACGTTTAGAAAATATAGAGCAAAAAACCGAAGAGTCTGTGCCCGCAGCTAGTGCTGCTTTGCAACTAGGATTACAAGTGACCAAACAGGTTGGTGTAGGTAAATTAGCAAGAAGAGCGGCTCGCCAAGCTGATGAATTAAGCCATGAGGTCAATAAAACTTTGAGAGAAGTGCTACCTCGTCAACAAACGGGTAAAAAATGGGATACTCAATTTCCTGAGGATGAAGAATAGATTTTAGACTAAACCTTTAGGGGGGGGCTGACGTTTTGCAAGCACATCAACACATCCTATCTAACCTATTAATATTATTAAAAATATTTCTATCTTTAAAATATACAATGGTATGTTGCTGATTTTGTAGCCATTTGTAAACAGAGCTAAAACCTTGTGAAACTTGTTGTTGTGCATCTTCTGCCAAGCTACGATGCACCAATAATAATAAAGGTTGTAAATGCTCTCCATCGTGCGCTACTGCAATTTTTTGATCTTCTAAATGTTGCCATAAATATTCGGCAATACCTATTGGCAAACAGGGCATATCACAAGCAGTAATCAATACCCAATCGTGATGACAGTGAGGCAGTGTTGCCGCTATGCCTGCTAAAGGCCCTGCAAAATTAGGCGTTGTATCACTAATAACTCGGCCATATTGCTGATAAAGCTCTAAATTACGGTTGCAACTAATGACAATGTCATCTTTAGGCAGATTTTTTAAGACATGACTAATTAAAGGTTGACCTTGCCAAATGACTAAGCCTTTATCTTGGCCATTCATGCGAGTGGCTTTACCTCCTGCCAAAATTAAGGTCGAAAAAATAGGCGGTTGTTTCATGCTAAAAAAATCTCTTTACAGTGATTGCAAGGTATCAACAATATGCGTATAAAGCGCGAGTCTTTTTACATTTTACATTTACTGTTTGATTATGCCTATATTAGCCCTTGATACCGCCAGTGAAGCGTGTTCTGTTGCGATTCATTTAGATAATGGCGAAATTATCAGCCGTTATGAGTATGCGCCGCGCTTACAAACACAATTATTATTACCGATGGTTGATGAGTTATTAGCACAATGCCAATTATCGCCCCAAGCTTTAACGGCAATTGCTTATAGTCGTGGGCCTGGTTCATTTACTGGTGTGCGTATTTCGGCGGCAGCGGCGCAAGGTCTGGCTTTTGGTTGGGATTTACCTGTGTTGGCTATTTCGAGTTTACAAACATTAGCGCAAGGAGCTTATCGTGTTTTACAGCAAGAACAAGTGATCAGTGTTTTTGATGCGCGTATGAATGAAATTTATTTAGGGGCTTATCAGTTAAGTGGCCAGTTAATGCAGCCTGTTATTGAAGAAGTGGTTTGCTCACCTAAGCAAGTACCGAATATCCCTCAACAAAATTGGACTTTGGTGGGGAGTGGTACGATTTATGCTGATGAGATAAAACAGCAGACATCTATACAGCAAGTTTTTTTAGATATTCATCCACAAGCTTATGATGTGGCCGTATTGGCTCAACAAGCATGGCAACAAGGTTTAGCTCAAGCACCAGAGTTAGCCTTACCAGTTTATTTGCGTGATAGTGTTTGGCAAAAGTTGCCTAATAAATCCTAAGAGAGTATTAGATGGATATTATTTTATTATTAAAAGCCGTATTAATGGGTTTGATTGAAGGGGCAACAGAGTTTTTGCCAGTCTCTAGTACAGGCCATTTAATTGTTACCGCGTCATTAATTAATTTTTGGACACCCGAAAAACGCCATGTTTTTGAAGTGGCGATTCAGCTTGGTGCAATTTTGGCAGTATGTTATGAATATCGTCAGCGTTTAATTAATGTCACTCAGGGTTTATTTGCAAGGCAACAACAAGCTTGGATATTTGCCAGTAATATTTTAATTGCTTTTTTACCAGCAGCAATTATTGGTTTGTTTGCCCGTGATTTTATTAAAGGTTATTTGTTTAACCCTGTTTCGGTGGCGACGGCATTGGTGATTGGTGGTTTTGTCATTTTGTATGCCGAAAATCGTCAACACAAAATTACCGTACCAGAAGTAGATGATATGAAACCTTTAGATGCGCTAAAACTAGGTTTTGCTCAATGTTGTGCCTTAATTCCTGGAACATCACGTTCGGGGGCAACGATTATTGGCGGCCTGTTTTTTGGTCTATCACGTAAAGATCGGAAGAGCGTCGTGTA
>NZ_CALETI010000324.1 GCF_937920075.1 uncultured Agitococcus sp. | reverse complement strand
AATTATTTCATATTCGTACAGCCTCATAAGTTGCATGATAATACAAACAAATACACACCAATACTATCAACATATCACCTAAACTCATTTTACAGTAACTACATCAGTCTTTTCAGAATAGGCATCTGATAGTTATCCATTTTATTTCTATGCTCCGCAGAAATCCGCTTAAATTGACCTTTAGGAAAAATATAAAAGAAATTAACTTTTGAACTACGATAACTGCTATAGGCAAAACCAATTTCATCATAGACATTTTTGCCATCTATACGCTTAGATTTAAGTCCTTTATTTGCTAAAAACAGTTTTAAATCATCTTTAGATATTGACGATATATTTTCTGAATCAAGATAAAAAGTGTCATTATCAAAATATTGCAGCCGAATTATTTCAATTAATAGTTGGTCTGTATAAGTAACCGTAATATTTGCACAGTGATCTTCAATGATTTCGGGACTGGCTAATTTAAAATTTGCACTAAGCGGCGGTTGATGGAACCAAGACCTCAGCTTTTGCCTAACAGTAATTTGAGGCATCGCAAGTGTTATATCATTTACACTATACCCAGAATACAACTCAAATAGCATAAATCTTCCTTGAATTCTATAAATTAAATAACACTTTTCCCTCCATCATCTTACTAGACAATGGAGAGTATTAGTTTATTTAAGCATCCAACACAATTCTTGCCGAATCAGGATAAGAGGTACACAAATACACCGCACTACCCAACTGATTGCCCGCAATTTTGCCTTCTTTAAGGGTCAGCTTACACGTTCCACACATACCCTTTTGACACCCAGACTCCAAATTAACCCCATACTGACGAGCAATTTGCAATAAACTTTTGCCTTCGTCTTCGGTCGTTAACTGAATATGTTGATTGAGATGTTTAAAATAAATGCTCGGTTGCACCACTTTAAAATCTAAATTACCAGACTCCGTATTTTCAACAGTCACAAAACGCTCACAATGCAATTTGGCTAAATTAAAATTAGCGGCCACCAAAGCATTAATCATGTTATCCATAAAGCCTGTTGGCCCACACAAATATACATCCCTTTCTAACAAGTCAGGGTACTGAACCAATAAATTTTCAGCAGTTAACAACCAATGTTGTGAGTCGGTTTCTTGCGTAAATGCAACTTCAACAGAAACGCCTTGTGCTGGCCATTGTTGCTTTAAGCTATTGGCAAAAATCACATCTTTTTGCTTAGAAAACTGGGCATAAATCGCTACATCAACGGCTTTATTTTGTGCTAATAAATCACTAATAATCGAATAACAAGGGGTAATGCCCGAACCTGCACAAATAAACAATAATTTTTGCTGTTGCTTATAAACAAAGTCACCTTGGGGTAAATTGAGTTTGACACTCTGCCCCACTTGTAATTGCTCAGTTAAATAACTCGACACAACACCATCCGCTTGTTTTTTAACAGTAATGCTAAATGTGCCTTTGGTGGTCATAGGAGACAAACTGTAATAACGATGATGCGGCTGACCATCTATCTCAAGCACCAACTCAACAAACTGACCTGCTTGATACGTTTTCCAATGTTGATTGGGTAATAAGTGAATGGTTTTTACCCCATCAGCTTGCGTTTCAATGGCGGTGACCATCGCTTTTAAATCGTACGTCCAAATAAAATCGTTAAACCAACGATTAAAATCGGTCATGGTATTGCTGGCAATATAATCAATCCAATCACGGCTAACTTTTTGTAATGCCCATTGATTGGCCATATTTAATGCTTTGTTGAGCATAAAAAATCCTAAAAGTATAATCAAAGTTTGATTTAGCCCTCATCCCAACCCTCTCCCACAGGGGAGAGGATGTTATATATGAGAGAGGACTCATGTCAGGGAAAGCTTATTTTTTAGTTGGAAATGAATATTTCCAAAATACGGCGGTATAGTTTTTAATGGCCTTTGCCCAACTGGGATTGCACTTATAGGTTAAGTTATATTTTTGGCACAGAGCTTTGACATCTTTAGCCATGTCGGGATAACGGTGTGAAGGCGTATCGGGAAATAAATGGTGTTCGATTTGATAATTCAAATGTCCCCACAAAATGCTTTGCCAACGATTGCCTTTAAAATTTACTGAGGATTCTAACTGCGATAAATACCAACGGCCTTTGTGGTCAACGGCTGCTTCGTCTTGCAAGTCTTCGGTAAAGTGTGTGGCTTGAATGGTCATGCCAATCCAATAATTGTTAATGGTATCGGCTAAAAAATTACCTGCTAACACTTTTAAAGCTGAACGACCTGTCAGTTTCGCTAACAAAGGAAAAACCAAATATTCTTTAAACAATACCCGATTCACCGAGCGAGAGTGCATTTTTTCGCGTTGTTCTTTGCTGGCATAACTGGTATCAACGACGGCATAACCTTTATTACCTGTATCAAAGGCTTCGGCACGATATTCTTGGGTAAAACCTAAATTTTGTGCGTTAAAACGATATAACATCGTTGGATAAACCACGCCAAAATATAACGGCACTTGCCACAGATGCGACTTTTGCCACGGCACTAAATCGTTAGTACGCAACAAACCATGATTGAGGTCTGGGTCTTTTTCATAGACATTAGTATGAACGTGGTGCATGGCATTATGCTCACGACGCCAACCTTCTTCATCAATTGGTGCTTTCCACTTAAAGTTGTGGGAATGGAATTGAGGAATTTCGGGGAAATAATCATATTGACCATGCAACACATTGTGGCCAATTTCGATGGCTTCGATGTTGCGATGTAAAAATAGAAAACCAACACCCGCACCAAAGGTTAAGGGATTTTGGCTTGTCCACAATAAACCACGGCCTAACACCTCAAAAATACGTGACTTTAGACGCAACCCTTTAATATAGGCCACATCTTCCGCCCCCATTTTTGCGCGATGGCGTTGTTTAATCGCTTCAAATTCCTGTTCAATTTGATCATAAAAAGCATCATCACGAACAACTGTATTTTGTTGTTTAATGGGCTGTGGTTTATTAAGGGTTTCTACCATAGTTGCGACCTAAACTAAACTATCAATAAAAAAAGCCGCTTATTCTAATGCTTTCTAGCTTAAAAAAACGCATATATCCCGAAAATTTGTGTACAAATGTATAGATAGTTTTTTTGATCGTTGATATGAATAATTTATGACGGATTAATTGTTTGAATGAGATTATTGTGTTGAGTTAGTTTGCTAGGCTCATTTGCTAAGGCTCGCCACGCATCTTTTAATTGGTACTGATTGAGATACTGATAAAATTGCTCAATTGCTAATGGGAACAATGATTTAAGATGGCAGTCTCGACGTAAATTACATTCTATGCCCAAACAGTCTATCACCTTCTCATCATGCTCCAAGGTTCGAATAACTTCACCAATAGGTAAATACATGGCTTCGGGATGAATACGAATACCGCCACCTTTGCCTCGTGTACTAATAATCCAACCTTGCTGCGCCAAAAAATGACTGACTTTCACTAAATGATTTTCAGAGATATGTAAATCATGGGCAACTTGGGCAATGGTATGTAATTGATCACTGGATTTGATTAAATACATTAATAAACGTAAGCCGTAGTCGGTAAATTTATTTAATTGCACAATTTGCTCTATCTATCAAAATCTTGAGATGACAATTATACCCTTCTTTTATGGTGTTTTGTTGAGTGTGGCTGTTGGGATTATTCAATCTCAACAGCCTTTATTTCTTTGGTTAATGGGGCACACCACCTGTGCCAAAAGCCTCACTATGGATTTGTGCTGCATTGATGCCCAACTTAATCAAGGTTTTTTGTTGCTCTGCCATAAATGGCATCGGGCCACACAAATAATAATCCGCATCTTTGGGCAATAAAGATGGCTCAACATGATTTAAGTCTAAACGCCCTGCAATATCATAGTCTTGTCCCTGCACATTGCCTTCATGTGGAAACTCATAGGCAATACACGTTTTGAATTGTGGATATTGTCCTTTTAATTGATCAATATGCTTTTTCATGACATGAACTTCGCTATTACGACAGGCATGAAAAAAATGTACTGGTTGAGGCATTCCTAAACTGTCCAATTGATTCAACATAGCAATCATGGGAGTTAAGCCAATACCACCACTGATAAAAACATTCTTGGTGTTTGGATTAATTAAAAAGAAATTTCCTGTTGGTGCTGACACCTCAATTTCTGCACCTTCTGGCAATTGGTGCAAGGTATTAGAAACCCAACCTGCTGCTTGATCGGCATTATTGCCTTGTTCTCGTTTAACCGAAATTCGTAAATAGTTCGGTTGTGGGTGGGTTGATAAAGTGTATTGACGAGGTTGTTTAAGACCCAATTCCTCAACAAAGACACGCACCGAAATATATTGCCCAGCTTGATAGGTAGGTAATTCTCCACCATCAACAGGCTCGACATAAAAAGAAGTCACTTCTTCGCTTTCTACTGTTTTGCGAGCGATTTTAAATGCTCTCCAGCCCAACCAACTGCCTTTGGTTTGTTGGTGCTGTTGGTAAATTGCACGTTCTGTTTGAATAAAAATATCAGCTAATTGGCCATAAGCGATTGCCCATGCCTCAATTAATGGATGATCCATAGCAATGCCTAAGACCTCACTAATTGAATGTAATAAATTTTCGCCAACAATACTGTAATCAGGTGCTTGAATATTTAAACTCACATGTTTATTGGCAATCAGCTCAACAACAGGCATTAAAACCGCTGGATTTTCTATATTTTCAGCATATGCCAACACAGCATTCGCCAACGCTTGGGCTTGTGCTCCACTTCGCTGGTGCCCCAAATTAAATACTTCTTTTAGGTTCTGATGATTACCCAGCATACGCTGATAAAAATGCTTGGTTAGCAAAACCCCATTTTCTCGTAAAACGGGCACAGTAGATTGTACTAATTGAATTTGCTCTGGTGTCATGGCTCGCCCCTTTGGTAACAATACAATTAAATATAAGATGTATTTAAAATACACCTTATAAAATATTTGTACAAGTGAATTAATTGATTCATTCAATTGATGCTTGCCAATATACTATAGGGGGTATAGTATATTAACTATAGACAAATAACAGAGGTAAAGATCATGACTATTAATGCGGGCTTACGTTTGGTGGCAGGTACGTTTGTGATTATCAGCGTGTTATTAGCGCACTTTGTCAATCCGATGTGGTTTTTGTTTACCGTATTTATTGGCCTAAACTTGATTCAATCTGCGTTTACAGGTTGGTGTCCGATGGTATGGTTATTAGGCAAATTGGGCTTTAAACGCGAAGTTGTGGTTAATTGATTTGGAGTTATCCCATGAAAACTGCTTTAGTCTTAGCCAGTCTCACCTTAGTCACTTCGGTAGCGGCTGCCCCCTTAAAAACGACCATGGTGAGTTATCGTTTGGTGGAAAATACCTACGATACGGTGGCTAATGCTGAAGCAGAACGTCAATCAACAGTCAGCGCACAAGTGACTGGCCGTATTGTGAATATTTATTTTAGAGCGGGTGATAAAGTCCAACAAGGTCAAGCGATTATGCGTATTGATGCCGCCACCGCTAATGATGATGTGGCAGGGATGCAAGCGCGGGTGCGTGAAGCCGAAGTACAACGCGATAATTTACAAAAGCAATATCAACGGATTAAAGAGTTATTTCAGCAACAATATGTGGGTCAGGCGCAACTCGATAAAGCAGAAGCTGACTACAAAAGTGCTGTTGCTCAAGTAAATACCTTACAAGCGGGTCTTAAACAATCAACAACTAACCGCAACTTTACCACCATTAATGCCCCCTACTCTGGCGTGATGTCGGCATTGCATGTTGAAGTGGGTGAAATGGCTTTTGCTGGCAAACCATTGGCCACAGGTTATGATCCACGTTATTTGCGCCTAAGCAGTCATGTGCCTCAAAGCCAAATGTCAGCCATTCAAAGTTATAACAAAGCCTATATCGAACTTAACGGCCAAAGCTCATGGTTAAGTGCCTCAAAAATAACGTTTATTCCCACTGCTGATGCCCGCACTCACACTAGTGAAGTGCGGATTGCCCTGCCCGAAAATAGTTCCGTTTTACCCAATCAACTCGCCAAAGTGCATTTTGTCGTTGGTCAAGAACAACGTTTAGTAATTCCAAAAGCCAGCGTGTTGCAACGTAGCGAATTAAATGCGGTGTATGTGATTAAACCAAAACAAAAGCCGCAACTACGTCAAATTCGTTTGGGTAAAACGCTTGCCAATGGTTGGGTTGAAGTGTTGGCAGGTTTAGAAGCAGGTGAAACCATTGCCCTTGAACCGATTGCTGCTGGGTTAGGAGTCTAAACTCATGGGTATTTCAGGTAAGTTAAGTCGCTTTTTTTTGCGCTCACAACTCACACCCCTGTTGGCGGTGATTGCCTTTTTGCTGGGTTTGTTTGCCTTAGCCGTTACGCCTCGTGAAGAAGAACCACAAATTGATGTGACGATGGCTAATGTGATGATTCCATTTATGGGAGCAAAAGCCAGCGATGTTGAACGTTTAGTGTCTGTGCCTGCCGAGCAAGTGTTGTCACAAATTCAAGGCATTGAACACGTTTATTCGGTCTCTAAACCGAATATGGCCTTGTTAACCGTACAGTTTAAAGTGGGTGTAGCGCGCAACGAAGCCATTGTGCGTTTATATGAAGCGATTAATAACAACAAAGATTGGTTAAACCCACAATTAGGCGTTGGCGAACCCTTAATTAAAACCAAAGGCATTGATGATGTGCCGATTTTGTCGTTAACCTTATGGCAAGCGCAAGGCAACAAAGGTGCTTATGATTTAGGTCGTATTGCCCATAGCATCGAATTAGAGCTAAAACGGGTTTCAGGCACTCGCGAAGTATATAGCATTGGCACATCACCCAGAGTATTAAACATTGAGTTAGATAGCGCACGTTTACAAGCGCATCAGCTCAGTGCTTTAGAAGTCAGTCAACGTTTACAACAAAGTAATAGTGCCTTAACTTCTGGTGACTTGGTGGCCAATAACCGTGTAACTCATATTGAAGCGAATGATTTTTTGCGTTCTGCTGAAGATGTTGGTCGTTTGGTGATTGCCGTTAATGATGGCCAAGCGATTTATTTAAATGATGTCGCCACCATTCACGATGGTGCAAGCACCGCCAGCCAATACAGTTGGTTGGGGACAGGCATGGCTGCCGCACAACGAGGCATTAGCCAACAAGGTGAATTTCCTTCTGTTACTTTAGCAATTAGCAAAAAAACGGGCGAAAACGCGGTAGATGTGGCGGAGCGCGTGTTACAACGGGTGAATAGCCTAAAAAACACGATGATTCCTGCCGATGTTGAAGTGACGGTCACACGCAACTATGGCGAAACTGCCAACGAAAAAGCGCAAAAACTGATGCAAAAATTATTGTTTGCGACCTTATCAGTCATTGTGTTGGTGTTTATTGCGCTTGGCAAACGTGAAGCAGTGATTGTCGGTTTAGCCGTGTTATTAACCCTTGCCGCGACCTTGTTTGCTTCGTGGGCATGGGGCTTTACCCTCAATCGTGTGTCTTTATTTGCCTTAATTTTTTCGATTGGTATTTTGGTCGATGATGCCATTGTGGTGGTTGAAAACATTCACCGTCGGATGCAATTAGACAATAAGCCTTTAGCCGAAGTGATTCCTGTAGCCGTTGATGAAGTGGGTAATCCAACTATTTTAGCCACGTTTACGGTGATTGCTGCGTTATTACCGATGGCCTTTGTCAGTGGTTTAATGGGCCCTTATATGAGCCCTATTCCGATTAATGCCTCGATGGGCATGCTCATTTCCTTGTTTATTGCCTTTAGCATTACCCCGTGGTTGGCTTTAAAATTAATGGCCAAACATACCCCCACCAGTAGTCATGACAGCCACGAAGTCCACTCCCCTTTAGAGCCAATCTTTAGAAAAATCATGACACCTTTTTTGCACCCACAACAAGGCCAAAAACGTCGTCATGGTTTGTATTTGGGCATTGTCGTATTAATTGCCTTAGCCATCAGTTTGGCAGTGGTGCAATGGGTGGTGTTAAAGATGTTGCCCTTTGATAATAAGTCTGAATTTCAAATTTTGGTTGATATGCCGACAGGCACACCTGTAGAAAAAACCGCCGCCGTATTACACGATTTAGGCGCGTATTTAGCCACCGTTCCCGAAGTCACTGATTATCAAGCCTATGCAGGTAGCAGCGCACCGATTAACTTTAATGGTTTGGTGCGTCAGTATTATTTACGTGCTCAAGCCGAACAAGGCGATATTCAGGTTAACTTAGTGGATAAACATCATCGCCACCAACAAAGCCATGCCATTGTTAGTCGTATTCGTGCCGATTTGCAAAACATTGCTCGTCAACATCAAGCGAAACTAAAAGTGGTTGAAGTGCCACCCGGCCCGCCTGTGTTAGCCCCGATTGTTGCTGAGATTTATGCACCAGACCAACAAAGCCAACAACAAGTGGCCACCTTGTTAGAAGCCAAATTTAAGCAACAGGCTGGCATGGTCGATATTGATAGCACGGTTGTCGCCCAAGCCATGCAAAAACGGCTATTGGTTGACCAAAACAAAGCGATGATGTTGGGCGTTAACTCGCAAACCATTACCCAAACGCTACAACTAGCCTTAACAGGCCAACAAAGCAGCGTATTGTTTGCCAACGATGCCAAATATGCTGTGCCGATGCGTGTCAGTTTGGCAGATAACGACAAATCACAATTGGCGAATATTTTAAAATTACCGGTTAAAGCTGATGATGGCTCGTTAATTCCTTTATCCGAATTGGTCAACATTAGCGAAGAGCCAACTGAACAAGCGATTTATCATAAAGATTTATTGCCAGTTAGTTATGTGTTTGCCGATTTTGCAGGAAAACTAGATTCGCCGTTATATGGTTTGTTTGCCATGCGTGACGGTTTAGCGCAATTAAACTTGCCCTATTCGGCCAAACTGACGGAGTATTTTATTCGTCAGCCTGATGATGCCTTGCGTGAGTTTGCCATTAAATGGGATGGTGAATGGCAAATTACCTATGAAACCTTTAGAGATATGGGAATTGCGTATGCGGTGGGTTTGGTGTTGATTTATTTGTTAGTCGTTGCTCAATTTCACTCTTATGCCATTCCTGCGGTGATTATGATGCCAATTCCCTTAACCATTATTGGGGTGATGCCCAGCCATGCTTTGTTGGGCGCACAATTCACCGCCACCTCAATGATTGGCATGATTGCCTTGGCAGGTATTATTGTCCGTAATTCGATTTTGTTGGTAGATTTTATTCAATTAAAATTAGCCGAAGGCATGGCCTTGGATGAAGCAGTGATTCAAGCTGCCAGCACACGTGCTAAACCGATTATGCTCACAGGTTTAGCCGCTATGTTAGGGGCGTTATTTATTTTGGATGACCCGATTTTTAATGGTTTAGCCATTTCGTTAATCTCGGGGATTTTGGTGTCAACGTTTTTAACCTTGGTGTTAATTCCCTTGTTGTATTTTGGCTTGCAACGTAGGGTTAATAAATAATGACGAGGTAATGTGGGTTGAGGGAAGAAACCGGCTTTGTTGCACTGATCTGCCCTGACAAATACGGACACCCGACTTAGATAATAGCTTAGGCCTATCCTAAGCTATTATGCTAATCACTCATCATTCATTGCACATTCATAATTACTTGGCTCAAGTTTACAACGGACATTTTTGAGCAAACGCATCATTTGTTTATCGTAATGACCTTCTTTAGTCATTTGAATCCGCGCCGTACGCATCATTGCCACATAACCCGGTTTATCGGCTTCGGGCAAATCCATCCAAAACTTAGACGGAATCTCGTTTTCGGTCTCTAAAACAAACTGATAGGCAGGCGCAAGTTGTCCCGAAATAAACTCACGAATCAATGGCCCTAAACCATCAGGAAACTTGTTTTGATACATCATCAACACACCCGTCACCTGCAACAACGGAAACTTAATAATCGCCCCACGCGCATTGCCCTGTGCATCGGTCATGCCACGATACAACTCTAAAGGCTCAAACGCCAAGGCAGGCGCAGCCATAATCTCCACTTGGCCATTGTTAAACTTTCCGCCAACATTAGAAAAATCGACCGAAATCGGTTGTGCACCAATGTTTTGCACCATTTTGGCTTGCGATTTATCAAAATCAAACACCGCCACCTTTTTGCCTGCCGCCTTAGAAATAGTGTTAATTTTGCGGTCATTGACCATAATATAGGCCGCGCCCATCGGAATCACGCCAACAATTTCATAATTTTGGCTAACCATATATTTATTCATTTCAGGCTTGGCCAAAATATTTAATACTTCGCCTAACTGTTTATAAGACAATACTGCGCCAATCGCATCTAAACTACCGACAAACTGATTATATTGCCGTGCGCGAATATTACTCATGGCAATACCATCACACTGCCCTACTTTAAAATCTTCGGAGGCAACACGCTCATCGTTATAAATATTAAACTTTACGTCTGTACTGACTTTGCGTTTTAATTTACTTGAGGCTAAATCAATACGCATATTGGTTGGCGAAGTCATAGTAACGTTAAAATCAATACCAATGTCTTTAGCAATGGCGGTGTATTTGGTTAACTCCGACATATTATTACGAACATACTGAAAAGTTTTGCCTTGTATGCCGCCAGGTGCAAACATACATAAGGTCACATTTTTAGGAATTTTGTCCCAGGTGGCAGGTTTATCCAAAAAGGCTTGTACTCGGCTTAAAATAGACCCCGAAACCACAGGTTTTGTGCTTGCTGTGGGTGCAGCCGTGGCAATACTTGCCGCCATTAATGCTGAAGCTGCCATATAATATTTGCTTTTGTTGTTCATTGTTGTATCCCCCAATCGTTGATGCAATCAATGTAATCGGTGAACAGACAATAAAATAGTGACAATCATCATATAGGCTATTAATGTTTAAATCTTATTTTGTTTTTGTGTTAGTTGCGCTCAGTATCTTGTCTGCGTGTAGTAGTCAACCTGTGATGGTGAAGCCTTTGCCACCGCCAATTGTGGCTGTACCTCCAGTTAGTACCACAAAACCCATTATCAGTCCTAGCGATGTTACGCCTAATAAAAATTCATCTACGGCAAATACCAACACAACTACGATTCCTGTGCTTGTGCCAACAACAACACCAACTAAAACCAATGGCATCAGTGTTGACGAAGCACGATTGTTATTACAAAGTTTATTACCTATAGGCATTAAAGAGCGTAACGGCTGGCGTGATGATATTTTATCGGCTTTTACAGGTTTAAAAATTCCTTATGAAGCACAATATTTTTGTGCAGCATTAGCGATTATTGAACAAGAGTCGAGTTGGCAAAGTGACCCTACAGTGGCTA
>NZ_CALETI010000323.1 GCF_937920075.1 uncultured Agitococcus sp. | reverse complement strand
GAAAAGAGCCAGCAGGAGACACATTTTGTGCCGCATTAGTTGCTGCTGCCGCATCGTATTCAACACCATAATAAAAGGCACTGGCATTAACACCAAAATCACCTGCAACATGGCTATAGCGCACATTTAACATCGGTGCAGAAACTGGAAGAACTTTGCCCACAATGTTATGCACTTTGTTTACATAAGCAAGGTTAAATGTGGTGCTTGGTACTAAGACTTTATTTACATAACTAATAGCATCAAAAGTTTGGTCATTTTGCCGCCAAGCAACATCACCCACAAAACGGGCATTATCATAAACAATTTTTTGACGACCTACTTTTGCACCATAGGCTTCAATAAAGATTTGGTTTATTTGAGTCAATGATGGGTCGGCAATGATGCCATATTTGGCATTGCCATTAATGGTACTGTTATAATCTTCTTTGCCAAAGTTAGTCACATCTTCAAATTGAATAAAACCTGTAAATCCTTGATAATCAGCCGTTTTATAAGCTAATGTGCTGCGAATCGTGGCAGCGGTTGCCTCTTTGGTAGTCGTAAAATCAACCCATTCAGTACGCAAACGAATATCCATATTAGCTTTACCGCCACCAATGGCCGTCATTAACTCTTGAGCATCAGCTAAGACCAAACTTGGACAAACTGTCGCTAAGCTAATTGCGCTTACTAATAACTTTTTCATGTCAATACCCCTAAATTTAGGCAAAAACTTACTTACAGGGTTGCGAATACAACCCCAAAAATCAAAAACTTATTTCGTAGATAAAAACTATGCGGCGGCAGGACGTAGATGTTTCTTATATAAGAACTCTAAGACAACAGAGCGCAAGTGGTGATAATGTGGGTCGTTAGCTAGCTGCATACGGTCACGCGGTTTAGCTAAATCGACGGTAAGAATGTCGCCAATCGTTGCAGATGGGCCATTGGTCATCATCACAATCCGATCAGACAATAAAACGGCCTCATCAACATCGTGCGTTACCATCACGACAGTAGCTTTGGTATCAGCGACAATTTTTAATAATTCATCTTGTAAATGGGCGCGTGTTAAGGCATCCAACGCACCAAATGGCTCATCCATTAATAAAACTTGTGGCTTCATGGCTAATGCACGAGCAATACCTACCCGTTGCTTCATACCGCCTGAAATTTCTTTTGGATATTTATGCGTTGCATGGGTTAAGCCAACCAGTTTTAAGGCAGCATGAGTACGTTCTTGTAATTGTTTTTTCGTTTCTTTATCACCAAAAACACGCTCAACGGCTAAATAAACATTATCAAAGCAGGTTAACCAAGGTAATAAAGAATGGTTTTGGAAAACTACACCACGATCTGGGCCAGGTCCTGCAATTTCACGGCCATTACACACTAAGAAGCCTTGGCTTGGTAAGGTTAAACCTGCAATTAAGTTTAACAAGGTTGATTTTCCGCAACCTGAGTGACCAATTAAGGAAACAAACTCACCTTCATCTATCCCTAAGTTAATATCCCGCAAAGCTTCAAAGGTGCCTTTTTTGGTTTCAAAACGCATGGCGACATTTTCGATGCTAACGTACTTATTCATCTTACACCTCTACTCTAAAGCTAGAGCTTGAATTTTGGCCAAGCCTTCCCTAATCCCCCTGATTTCAGGGAGTTTTGGATTAGAGAAGGGATCGAATTAATTAATAACTGGAGAACTATTAGCCTTCGTATGAGAAACGTTTGGCTAAGAGTAATAAGGCTTGTTCGAGTAATAAACCAACAATACCTACCACGAAGATGGCGATTAAGATGTGCTCAACATTGAGGTTATTCCATTCGTCCCAAACCCAGAAGCCTAAACCAACACCACCCGTTAACATTTCAGCAGCCACAATCACCAACCAAGCCACACCGATGGATAAACGGATACCTGTTAATAAATAAGGCAAGCTGGATGGAAATAAGATAGTGGTAAATACTTTCCATTCTGACAATCTTAAAACACGAGCCACATTCAAATAATCTTGTGGAACTTGTGATACACCTGCCGCCGTATTCAAAATGATTGGCCAAATACTGGAAATAAAGATTACCCAAATGGATGCTGGCTCGGCTGCTTTGAAAACTAACAAACCAATCGGCAACCATGCTAAAGGCGATACAGGACGCAACAAGGAAATGATCGGTGCAAACATTTGATTAATAAACTGCACTCGTCCCAAAATAAAGCCCAGTGGAATACCAATTAAGGCAGCCATACCAAATCCTAAACCCACACGCCCTAAAGAGTTTAAGATGTTCCAACCAATCCCTTGGTCATTAGGACCATTGTTATAAAATGGATCAGCAAACAACTCAATTGCTGATGTCCATGTTGATGCAGGACCTGGCAATTCTGGACGGAAGTGATGCAATACAGCCCACGCAAAAATAAACAGAGCAATCCCTAATGCAGGTGGAAAAGCCCAACGAACCATCGCAGCTGGTTTAACCATAATAGCAGGCATTTGACGTTTACTCACTTTAATAGGAGGAGCAACAGTTGCATTGGTAACAGTTGTAGTCATGATTCACCTCATTAAGCTTTAATCGCAAAACTTGAGGCATAAGCTTTAGGATTAGAACCATCCCAAACTTTGCCATCAATCAACTTACTGCTACGCATTGGGCTAGACGGTAATGGTACGCCTAATTGTGTAGCGGCTTCTTTATACATATCGATTTGGTTGATAGATTTAGCCACTGCTAAATAGTCCACCTCTTTCTTCAACAAGCCCCAACGTTTGTGTTGAGTTAAGAACCACATACCATCAGACAAATATGGGAATGACACTTCGCCATTACGATAGAACTGCATTGGGTGAGCATCTTTCCACTTACGGCCAATACCATTGTCATAATTACCCAAGAAGCGTTGTTCAATCACTTGCTCTGGTGCATTGACATAAGATTTATCTGCAATCAACTTGGCCACCGCAGGACGATTTTTTACATCATCAATATAACGAGATGCTTCTAACACTGCCATTAACATAGCACGTGCAGTGTTGGGATATTGCGTTACAAAAGCTTTAGTACAACCTAAGACTTTTTCGGGATGATTTGGCCAAATTTCTTGAGTGGTTGCGGTAGTAAAACCAATGCCATCACTGATTGCACGCGCGCCCCACGGTTCACCCACACAATAACCATCCATATTACCGACACGCATATTTGCAACCATTTGTGGAGGTGGCACAACAATGGTTTTGACATCATTCATTGGATCAATACCATAAGCAGCTAACCAGTAGTACAACCACATAGCATGTGTACCCGTTGGAAAGGTTTGTGCAAAGGTATATTCACGCTTATTAGAATCAATCATGCGCTTTAATGAACGACCATCAACCACACCTTGTTCTTTTAATTGATTCGATAAAGTAATCGCTTGGCCATTTTGGTTTAATGTCATCAAGACAGCCATATCCTTAGCAGGCCCACCAATGCCTAATTGCACACCATAAATCAAACCATATAACACATGAGCAGCATCTAATTCGCCATTATTTAATTTATCGCGGACACCTGCCCAAGAAGCTTCTTTGCTTGGGGTAATTTTGATACCGTATTTTTTATCAAAACCTAAAACTGATGCCACAACAATAGGCGCACAGTCAGTTAAGGGAATAAAACCCACTTTCACTTCTGTTTTTTCGGGTTTATCACTACCTGCTGCCCATGCACTGCTTGATAAGCTCATTATTCCGCCTCCTAATAACCCCGCTCCTGCCGCAGCTGCCGATTGTTTTAAAAAATCACGGCGGCTATGAGCATTATCAGCAGTAGTTTCAGTTGTTAAAATTAAATTTGTTTCGTCTTTAGGCAAGTGCACCATGATCATCAACCTCAATCTTGGTAACGCCACCTCTAGATTTATTAGGTGTTTATACAATTCCAATGCCAACACACCATAAATAACGAAGGTTTTGTTACATGATTTATTAAAAAGAGTTTTTTATCCTCAAAAACCCTAACAAACACCCAAAAAAAAAGCGTCCTTCGGCTGTGAAGCCTCCAGACGCCAGTGTCCCAACTTGTCGTTGACCTATGTACTCACATAAGTCAGCAAATCTGTATTAACTTAAAGGGATTTTAATGATCCACTTTAATTGCGTAGCCAACTTTGGCCATTTATCGCTGTCACTTTATATATAGCAACTGTTGTGCCAAGTTTTTAAATACTCAAAAAAGCTTATTTTCACTATTTAGGTGCATGTTTTGCACCATGATAGTGATTGGTGCATTATTTATTGACTCAGATTGCGCAGGTGATGCACTAATAAAGCAATAAATCACAAATAAAATGCGCCAAAATAAAAAACCGCCCTAAAGGCGGTTTTTTGAAGTGCTATTTAATCTGTTTATTTAGGCTAATAAATCATTCATCGCTAAAAGCTTTTGAGCCACATCAACAATCCGAATATTGCGATCCATCGCCATTTTACGCATAGCATGATAAGCCTCAGACTCAGTCATTCCCCGTAATTGCATTAAGATACCTTTAGCACGCTCAACAACCTTACGCTCATTTAGTTTAGATTCTGCTTGACGAATTTGACTCATCAAGGCTTGATCTTGCTCAAAACGAGCTTGTGCGACCTCCAAAACAGCACTTAAACGAGCTACATCAATGTCTTCAACCACATAAGCTGATACGCCTGCTTTAATTGCTGCTTTAATAGCGGCAGGTTGTGTATCTTCACTCACCATAACAATAGGCCTTGGCTCATCTTGAGTCACCACACAAATTTGCTCTAACACATCTCGGCTAGGTGATTCGGTATCAATAATCACCACATCTGCCTTCAGTTCTGCGACACGCTTAGGAATCATCAATGCTGATGTTACTTCTTCAACAACCTCACATCCCGCTTGTATTAAGGCAGTGCGTAAAC
The DNA here is from genome assembly GCF_937920075.1 of uncultured Agitococcus sp. GTDB lineage: Bacteria > Pseudomonadota > Gammaproteobacteria > Pseudomonadales > Moraxellaceae > Agitococcus. The sequence continues at coordinate 6,466 of NZ_CALETI010000323.1, read as the reverse complement.
GACCCACTTGTTTATTGGTGTCGTTAACCAACAAAACTTTTAACATTGCCTTGCTCCAAAACTGCTAAATAAAAAGCTTTAAAGCAAAGACTATGCCAAACAGACAAAAAACATCAAACTTTAAATCTTAATCAAAAACATCTGCCAAATAAAAGTATTGGCCTGCACTAGCAATGGCATAACAAGATTTATCTTGTAAATCAATACATTCTGCCCATTCAACTAACTGATAAAAAACGCTTCGTGTTAGCAACGCATCCAATTGATCACGAACTCTGATATAAGGTCTAGGCTCGCCTGCATCATTATAATTTACCCATAGCGCGTGTTGCTCATCAATAACCACAACATCTTCTGTCAAGGTTTTAAAACGTAAATAGGCAACACCATTTTCAACAACTCTTTCCACATGTGATGCTAATAATGGCGCATCTTCAACCTGAATACGAACCTTCTCCACAGGTGTCACTAAATAAAAATGACCATCTTCTTCTTTACGCAAAATTGTACTAAACAATTTGACTAAGGCATGTCGCTGAATCGGTGTCCCTTGATAAAACCATTCACCATTCGCTTTAATTTGCATATCAATCTCACCACAATAGGGTGGATGCCATTTATGAATCGGTGGCAAACCTTTAGGTACATTCCCCTGTTCATCTTGCAACAAGCGCGCAATAGTTAAAGGGTCTGCTTTGATTTGTGAATGCTGAGTCATAACAATTCCTGTAGATTGTCTAACAAAATATCGTATAAAACTTGTAAACTACCGCAACAATACAAAACGCTTATCATAAAAGCGAATGATTGACTTATTTAGCTGTAACTTCATCGTGCTTAGCCATTGAACAAGGGCAAGACCACACGTTAAGTTAAGCAAAGATAAGCATTTATAGGTGTATTATTGGTGGTTTTAACCAAAATTGCGATTAATTTGCGATTTTTAGCCAACATTCTGTCGTAAAGAGTTGGCCTTTATACCCTATGCTTTTATACTATCGCGCCTAAAATTTTAGACTAGCTTACCCCAGCTAAATTGCGAGGAGATTAACGTGGAAAGAGAAGCAATGGAATTTGATGTCGTCATCGTTGGTGGCGGCCCCGCTGGTTTATCTGCAGCGATTCGTTTACGTCAATTAAGCATTGAATCTGGCCATGATATCTCGGTATGTCTGGTTGAAAAAGGTTCTGAAATTGGCGCACATATTTTATCTGGTGCAGTCTTTGAGCCACGCGCTTTAAATGAATTATTTCCAAATTGGAAAGAAGAAGGCGCACCACTCAATACGCCTGTTATCAAAGACGAAATTCACTTATTGTTTAGTGAAACTCGTAGCAAGCTTATGCCTGATTGGGCTGTACCAAAAGCCATGCACAACGAAGGTAACTACGTTATTAGCTTAGGTAACTTAGTTCGTTGGTTAGGTACAAAAGCTGAAGAGTTAGAAGTTAACCTCTTCCCAGGCTTTGCAGCTTCTGAAATTTTATACCATGAAGATGGTAGCGTAAAAGGTGTTGCGACTGGTGATATGGGCATTGGCAAAAATGGCCAAAAGAAACACTCTTACACCGCAGGTTATGAATTACACGCTAAATACACCTTATTTGCTGAAGGTTGCCGTGGTCATTTAGGCAAACAATTAATCAGCAAGTTTGAATTAGACAAAGACCGTGACCCACAACATTACGGTATTGGTATTAAAGAACTTTGGGAAATTGATCCTGCCAAACATAAAGCAGGTTTAGTATTACATGGTTCTGGCTGGCCATTAAGTGAGTCTGGCAGTGCTGGCGGTTGGTTCTTGTATCACGCTGAAAACAATCAAGTCACTTTAGGTTTGATTACTGACTTAGCATATAGCAACCCATACTTATCACCGTTTGATGAAATGCAACGTTGGAAACACCATCCTGTCATCAAACATTATTTAGAAGGTGCAAAACGTGTTTCTTATGGTGCACGTGCCATTATTAAAGGCGGCTTAAACTCCTTACCTAAATTAACTTTTGCAGGTGGTTGTTTAATTGGTGATGATGCAGGCTTCTTAAACTTTTCCAAAATCAAAGGCTCTCATACTGCCATGAAATCTGGTATGTTATGTGCTGAAGCTGTGTTTGAAGCCTTAAAAGACGGCCGCGAAGGTCATGACGAAGTCACGACTTATACTGAAAAATTCGAAAATTCTTGGTTATATGAAGAGTTACACCGCTACCGTAACTTTGGCCCAGCCATGCACCGCATGGGCTTCTTAATGGGTGCGGCGTTCAACTTTATCGACCAAAACATTTTGCCTGGTGGTTTCCCGTTCACTATCCATGACAACAAACCAGACTATGATTGTTTAGATCGTAAAGATTTGGCGCGTAAATTGGAATATCCAAAACCAGATGGCAAAATCAGTTTTGATAAACTGTCTTCTGTGTTTATTTCTGGTACAAACCACGAAGAAGATCAGCCGATTCATTTACAGCTCAAAGACCCCAACATTCCAATGAGCAAAAACTTGCCATTGTATGACGAGCCAGCTCGTTTATACTGCCCTGCAGGTGTGTATGAAGTGGTTTCTTTAGCGGGTGAACAACGCTTACAAATCAACGCTCAAAACTGCGTACATTGTAAGACTTGTGATATTAAAGATCCCTCTCAAAACATCAACTGGGTAACACCAGAAGGTGGTGGTGGGCCTACATATCCTAATATGTAAACTTAATTGCCATTTAGGGACTTAGACTCATCTAAGTCCCTCTACTATCAAATTAATCGTCTATATTTCCTCATTCTCTCATCAACAAATATTCACCAGTAAACAGCTAATCTGGCTACTCAATCACATATCTGACCATTAGTCATTTCATGGGACACCAATTAACAAGCTTAGATGTTATCATTAACCTTATGAAAAGCATGGTTATAGGGCTATTAGTGTTTTGATTGTAATTGCAAAATATCAATAGCCTCTCATCTATGCTTAAAACTCCAACATCTTTAGGACTGACACAGTGATTTAGTAGCTGTTGACGTTTTGCGTATGGGCAATCAAAAAATCAAGTATTATTGATTACATGTATTTGTGACAACACTAAGCCAGTTCTAGTCTTTTTATTTAGGCGCATTATGAGTTCGAATGCTTATATTTTGTTTGATAATGGCTCTCACAAATGTATTAGTTTTTCCACATTAGTCAAAGGTGAAGGGGTACAAGCTAATCAATTTTTGATTATTCATGATAAACACGCGGCAGTGATTGATCCTGGTGGAGATTTGACTTACACACCATTAACATTAGAATTGATGAAACATATTCGACTCCAATCACTAGACTATGTTATTGCCTCGCATCAAGACCCTGACATTATTGCATCTATGCCTCGCTGGTTAGTACATACCAGTGCCACAATTGTTGCCTCTAAATTATGGGCAAGATTTTTACCACATCTCACCTCAGCATTTATGAGTGAACGTATTAGAGATGATTTCTCTGAGCGTTTGATTGAGCTACCAGATATAGGACAAGATATTCCTTTTGGTGACAGTGTCATTAAAGCGGTACCAGCACACTTTTTACATTCTGTTGGTAATTTCCAATTTTATGACCCTGTGTCAAAAATTCTATTTTCTGGCGATATGGGTGCATCTTTGGTTGATGATGCTCAACATCCAGTTAGCAATTTTGAAGCACATATTCCTAGCATGAAAGGCTTTCATCAACGTTATATGTGCTCAAATAAAGTCACTAAATTATGGGCAAATATGGTGAGAACAATGGATGTGGAGATGATTGTTCCTCAACATGGTCAACCATTTGCTGGTAAGGAAATGATCAATAAATTTTTAGATTGGATTTCAGATTTAGAATGTGGCATAGATTTATTATCACAACATAATTATCGCTGCCCATAAGTGAGATGTAGGGCGATTTAATCGCCCTAACCATGACTAATCTTCATCATCCTCGCCACCAACCTCCATTTTTAACTCTTTAATTTTGCGAGTTAAGGTATTTCGCCCCCAACCTAAGACTTCGGCAGCATCACGACGACGACCACCTGTATAGTTTAAAGCGGCAGTAATCATAATTTTTTCAAAGGTAGGTAAGGCTTGCTCTAACAGCATTTTTGTGCCAGAAGAAAGCTCTTTACGCGCCCACTCAGCTAATGCTTGCTCCCAAGACTGAGCAACTCTCACCACTTCATGACTGCTAATTTGTTGTAATTCTGGTGGCAAATCTGTTGGCAAAATCTCTCGGCCCGAGGCCATCACTGTTAACCATCGACAAGTATTCTCTAGTTGACGGACGTTACCAGGCCACGGCAGCTGTTGTAAGAAAGTAGCCGTTTCTAATTTTAAAACTTTTGGCTCGACATTTAATTCTTTTGCTGCTCGAGCCAAAAAATGCTGTGCCAGCATGGGAATATCTTCACGACGATCGCGTAAACGAGGAATATGTACACGAATCACATTTAAACGATGATATAAATCTTCCCTAAACTTACCCTCAGCCACTAAACGCTCTAAATTTTGATGAGTTGCGGCAATAATCCTGACATCAACTTTAACAGGTATATGCCCGCCTACTCGATAAAACTCACCATCGGCTAATACCCTTAATAAGCGAGTTTGGGTATCTAAAGGCATATCACCTATTTCATCTAAAAATAATGTGCCATGATTAGCTTGCTCAAAACGACCTTGACGTAATTGATTGGCTCCCGTAAATGCACCTTTTTCATGACCAAATAATTCTGACTCCATTAAATCTTTAGGAATTGCTGCCATGTTTAAGGCAATAAATGGGCGACTAGTGCGCGGTGAATGGCGATGCAAAGCGTGTGCAACCAATTCTTTACCTGTACCAGATTCACCATTAATCAAAACAGTAATATGCGAGTGTGATAGCCTACCAATAGCACGAAAAACTTCCTGCATCGCTGGAGACTCACCAATAATATCTACACCTTTGGTTTGACTAAGTGCAGGCAAGGTGTTTTGAAACTGCTCGTGATGATGCGCAATTGCTCGTTTAACTAAATTTATTGCTTCATCAACATCAAATGGTTTGGGTAAATATTCAAATGCACCGCCTTGATAAGATGAAACCGCCGAATCTAAATCAGAATGAGCGGTCATAACAATGACAGGAATATCAGGATAATCGACCCGAATTTTAGCTAATAATGTTAATCCATCAATATTTGGCATTCTAATATCGGTGACAATGGCATGAGGCTGCTCTTTTTGCAATTTGCTTAACAACACTTGAGCATCATCAAAGGCAGTTGCCTCTAATCCCTCTTGCATTAATGCTTTTTCTAACACCCAACGTATAGAACGATCATCATCAACTATCCATACTTTATCGTTTGCTGGCATGGCCATTCTCCAAAGGTAAAAAAATACTAAACACTGTTTGCCCAACTCGAGATTCACACTCAATCAAACCGTGATATAAATGAACAATATCTTGAGCAATTGCCAAACCCAACCCTGAACCACTCGCACGCCCTGTCACCATCGGATAAAAAATCGTATCAATTAAATGTGCAGGAATACCAGGCCCATTATCAATAATATCGACTCGCAACACTAAACGATGACGCACCGAACCAATGGTAAACTGTCTTTGTGCGCGTGTTTTTAAGGTGATCATTGGCGGCAATTGTTGCTTAACATTTTCGCGTAATGCTTGTAAGGCATTACCTGTAATATTCAAAATAGCTTGAATGAGTTGATCTGGATCAGCAGTTAACTCTGGCAAAGATAAGTCATAATCGCGGACAATACTTACCTCGCCTTCGGCTTCAACCAAAATTAAAGAGCGAACACGTTCCAAGCATTCATGAATATTAATAGATTGTAAATCTGGTAATTTGCGTGGCCCCAACATTCGATCAGCCAAATTTCGCAAACGATCAGCTTCTTCAATAATAATTTGGGTATATTCTTTAAGATTATTGTCAGGTAATGCTCTTGCCAATAACTGAGCCGCACCACGAATTCCACCTAATGGATTTTTAATTTCATGGGCAACACCACGCACTAATTGCTTAGTCACTTGATGATTGGACAAAATAGATTCTTCACGTGAAATACGCAATAAACGATCAATTTGTTGAATTTCAATTAATAGTTCTGGTGGCTGATTCGGCGTTAATAATGATGCCACCGTATAATCGACAACCACTTCTTGAATACCTGCCACACGCAAACGAGCTTCACGTTTAGTAAAAGGATGGGCAGTTTTGAGAGTATTTGCCATTTTATGCAATGTACTGTCGCCATCAGTATCAAAAAATATTTGCGCCAATGGTTGACCTACTGCTCGACTTCGACTAACGGCCAATAACATTTCAGCCGATGGATTAAGATAAGTTAGACATAAATGCTCATCCACTAACAGCACTGCTGTGGTTAAATGCTCTAACAAGAGTTTGTAGCTAGGTGGATTCAACACTATATTCCTCAAGA
>NZ_CALETI010000322.1 GCF_937920075.1 uncultured Agitococcus sp. | reverse complement strand
TAAAATCATGGCTAAAATTAATACTGGCATCAAAAATAGTACCTAAGCTAACAGGGTCAATAGCTGGGAAGTCCATCGTTAAATTACGCATATAGGCATTTAAGGTAAACACAGTACCTATCTGCAAGTCTAACGAAGGGCCGAGACTGGTTAATTGCGAGAGGGTTGTCCATTTACTGGTATCAATATCAAAACGGTCGCCCGACTTCACTGCGGTAGGCAATTCATTAACTGCATCTATTTTGTAGCTTAAATCTAACTTACCTAATGTTGCCTCTGCCTTGAGAATCAACCCTGCGGTGACTTCTAGGCCGTAATCATAGGAATAATTAATGCCTGCTAATGAGTCTTGTACATGATTAGATTTGTCTATTTTATAACCAATCAAGCCATCTTCTTTGAAGTGAGCAAATAATCCAGTGCTAACGGGAATGACGTTGGCTAAATTAAAACCAGTGGCATCACCACCATTCCACATATTGATATTAGAAATGTCGAAATTGATTGAAGAACTGGCGGACTGGGACATGGTGGCTTCCTTAAATTTATTTTTGGCAAGATTTTGCCATTTAAGCAAGCGGTTATAAATTCGTCAAGTTAAGAATGCTGGTTTTAGAATGGCTAAAAATAAAAAGTAAAGAATATCCCTTTTGGCTTACAATTAACCAACTAACGAGGAGAGATAAAATGAGTGTTGCTTACGAAAAAGACATCGTAGCATGGGCAAATGAACAAGCCAGTTTTATCCGTGCTGGTCGTTTTGATTTACTCGATTTAGAACACATTGCTGAGGAGATTGAAGACGTAGGCAAAAGCGAACAACGTGAATTATTAGGAAACTAAGTATGCCAATCTCTTTTTCTGCATGGCATAACATTTGGCATACTGAATATTTGTATGCTTTTGCTTTTATCATCATAGGCTTATTACTGTTATTGCGTTGCAAACAGGATTGGTTAGCTATTGTTAAAAGTGTCGTAGTATTTTTAGCGATTGCACTGATTTGTGCATGTGCAAGTTTTATTAGTTATCAATTAAACCTCAACTTAGCTGCCCGCATTTTGCAAGAAATGTCAGTGATTCTGACGGGCATACTTACCATTAGAGTCATGGGACTGAGTATTTTTCGTTCTATTCTCCCCTTATTACACGTTCATCCACCGCGTATTTTAGAAGATATTATTTTAGTGCTAGCTTATATTGCATGGGGCATGATTCGTTTAAGTACAGCAGGGGTTAACTTATCAGGTTTAGTGACAACCTCAGCAGTCATCACTGGTATTATCGCTTTTTCGATGCAAGACACTTTAGGCAATATTTTAGGCGGTTTAGCTTTACAACTCGATAACTCTATTAGTATTGGTAACTGGATTAAAGTAGATGATATTAGCGGCCAAGTGATTGAAGTTCATTGGCGACATACTGCGGTGAGAACACGTAATGGCGAAATTGTGGTTATTCCCAACAGTATGCTGATGAAAGCTAAAGTAATTATTGTTGGTGGTGAAGACGTTCCTCAATGGCGACGTTGGGTATATTTTGCGGTGAGTAATACCATTCCCCCTCAACGGGTGATTAACAGCATTGACAAAGCCCTTAACCAAGCCGAAATACCTTTAGTTAGTCGTCATCCCAAACCCCAATGCGTATTAATGGACTATAAAGATGGCTTGTGTGTTTATGCGGTACGTTATTGGCTACAAAATGCTCAAATTGATGACCCAACCGATAGCACAATTAGAGTGCATATTTTTGCAGCCTTACAACGTCAGGGCTATGCCCTTGCCTCTCCTAATTTTGCTATTAGTATGACTACTGAATCATTAGAGCGTGAAGCACATTTACACAATACCGAATTAGCTATCCGTGAACACAAACTTGGCAAAATGGATCTATTTTCAACTTTATCACATGAAGAACGCCAACACCTTGCCAAAACCTTGACTTATGCACCATTTGCTAAAGGTGATGTCATTACTCGCCAAGGTGATGTGGCACATTGGTTATATGTATTAGTCAGTGGTGAAGTGGATATTTGGTATGAAGTTAACACGCAAGAACGTAAATTATTAACCACCCTCCCTGCTGGACGAGTTTTTGGTGAAATGGGCTTAATGACGGGAGAACCTCGCCGAGCCACTGTCATCGCCAAAACTGATGTGGAGTGTTATCGCATAGATAAACCAAGTTTTGAGCATATTATACAATCGCGGCCTGAACTAGCTAATGAGTTTGCTCATATTCTTGCCGAACGTAATCAACAGTTGGTTGCGGTACAACAAAATGGCAACCACAACAACCATGCTCAACATCATGCCAAAATTTTAGATGGAATTCGTCGCTTTTTTAGATTGGGGTAATTGGCATTTAACAAAAAATCAACTATCTTCAAAAGAGAATAATTAATTAAAGATCATCATCATGAATACCTTAAAACAATGGCAGCAATTGTGGTCACAAGGTTTAGACTATATGTTTATTTTATTAGCCGAAGCTGATACACCTGAGTCATGGGATGAACACCACGATTTTTCTAATGATCTACACAACTAATTCATGTTTTTACACTTTAACTTTTTTATTTCGACGCTCGTTACCATCACACTTGTCTTTCTCACTGTTTTATTTCATTACGAAGTTTTAAGACTCATTTCGGAATTAATTCCTAAATTGACGATTCAGCCCAGATTACGCATTTTAGTGGTTATTTATGGGGCTTTCTTGGCACATACCTTAGAAGTTTGGCTATTTGGGACAACTTATTATTTGTTAGATACTTATTTTAATGTTGGGACATTTAGTACTTTAAGCCAAAATAAAATGGAGTTTTTCGATTTTGTCTATTTTTCAGTAGTTGTGTATACGTCTGTGGGCTTTGGTGATATTTACCCAATAGGCCATATGAGATTAATTGCTGGTGTAGAAGCCTTAACAGGCTTATTAATGATTGGCTGGTCAGCCTCGTTTACTTATTTAATGATGGAAAAACTGTGGCTTGATCATCGTAAGCCACACCATAAAAAATAATATTGACGTGGATATAAAGACCACAGACCTGTATATGTACCTAAATAATCATGGGTTTCGTGCCTCAACCCATGCTATTTGGTCAAAATCAATTTATTATTACTGGTAATTCGCAAACGATATTCTTCTCCTTCGTGAGTGATACGAATTTCTTTACCCAAGGCAAACAGTCGAGAAGAATCAATAGTAGGAAAACGGCGAATGGCTGGCTGTTGTTGTACTTGAGTGTGCATAATCAATTCCTATAAATAATTAGCTTACTAGTTAATAGTAATAATTCTCATTAACAAATGCAATATATTATCAAAATAATTTTTGCGCATAAAAAAAGGCAGATTTATCTGCCTTTTTTATGCTTAAAAACCTTAGTTTATAAGGCTTCTGGACGCATATGCGGAAATAAAATCACATCACGAATTGATGGCGAATTGGTAAACAACATCACCAAACGGTCAATACCAATGCCCTCACCTGCGGTCGGTGGCAAACCATATTCTAAAGCGCGCACATAATCGGCATCATAGTGCATGGCTTCATCATCACCTGCATCTTTTTCAGCCACTTGCTGCATAAAACGCTCAGCTTGGTCAATCGGGTCATTTAACTCCGAGAAACCATTAGCAATTTCACGACCACCAATAAAGAACTCAAAACGGTCAGTAATAAATGGATTATCATCATTACGACGCGCTAAGGGTGATACTTCAGCAGGATACTCAGTAATAAACGTTGGCTGACGTAACTTGGTTTCAACCGTTTCTTCAAAGATAATAGTTTGTAATTTACCAATGCCCCATGTTGGCTTTACTTTCTCTTTAATGTCTTTTTCAACAATTTGAGTCGCAGCAGCCATATCCCATAATTGCTCACGGGTATATTGAGGATTAAAATGTAAAATCGCATCAACCATGCTCATGCGTACAAACGGCGCGCCAAAGTCATACACTTCGCCTTGATAATCGACTTCGGTTTTACCCAATACTTCTAAAGCAACGGTTTTTAACATTGCTTCGGTTAAATCCATCAAGTCTTTGTAATCGGCATAGGCTTGATAAAACTCAATCATGGTAAATTCTGGATTATGACGTGTAGAAACACCTTCGTTACGGAAGTTACGGTTAATTTCAAACACACGCTCAAAACCGCCAACCACTAAACGCTTGAGGTATAACTCAGGGGCAATACGCAAAAACAACGGCATATCTAAGGCATTATGATGCGTTTCAAACGGCTTTGCGGCTGCGCCACCTGGAATGACGTGCATCATAGGTGTTTCGACTTCCATAAAGTCACGGCCACGTAAAAAGCGACGAATACCATCAATCACTTGTGAGCGCACTTTGAAGGCATTGCGCGTTTCTTCGCTCATAATTAAGTCAACATAACGTTGACGGTACTTCATTTCTTGGTCAGATAAACCATGAAATTTATCAGGCAATGGACGTAAAGACTTGGTCAACAAACGCACTTGTTCGATATGAATCGACAATTCACCTGTTTTGGTTTTAAAGATATAACCTTGACCACCAACAATATCGCCAATATCCCATGTTTTGAAATCGGCATAGGTGTCTTCGCCAATACTGTTTTGGGCAACATAAAACTGGATACGACCTGTCATATCTTGCACAGTAATAAAGCTAGCTTTACCCATCACGCGTTTGAGCATAATACGGCCAGCCACAGACACCACTTGCTTTTCGCCTGCTTCTAATTCTTCTTTCGTGTTAGCCGCAAACTTGTCTTGTAAGTTTTGGGCATAACTATCACGACGGAAGTCATTGGGGAAGGCTTGGCCTTTGGTGCGTAATTCAGCTAATTTTTGCTGACGCTGGGCAATTAATTCATTTTCAGATACTTGAATTTCTGGCGTATTGCTCATGGTTTTCTCTCTAAAAGATAACTCCTCCCCCTTATTAAGGGGGAGGCTGGGAGGGGGTCTTATAAAATAACCCCACCCTAGCCCTCCCCTAATTTAGGGGAGGGAACACAAAGTTTTCATAAGCCCATTTTTAATGAAGCTTGAATAAAATCATCTAAATCGCCGTCTAACACGGCATCAGGACGCGAATGTTCGACACTGGTGCGTAAATCTTTAACACGCGATTGGTCTAAAACATAAGAACGAATTTGGCTACCCCAACCATTTTCAGATTTGGTTTCTTCGAGGGCTTGTTTGGCCGCATTTTTCTTTAAAATTTCTAACTCATATAAACGCGCACGTAACATTTTCCATGCACGGTCACGGTTAGCATGTTGTGAACGCTCATTTTGACACGCAACCACTGTGCCTGTGGGAATGTGAGTTAAACGCACCGCAGAGTCCGTTTTGTTAATATGCTGACCACCTGCACCACTGGCACGATAAGTATCAGTGCGCACATCGGCAGGATTAATTTCAATCTCAATATTATCGTCCACTTCTGGCGACACAAATACTGCCGCAAAGGAAGTGTGACGACCATTACCTGAGTCAAAAGGCGATTTTCGTACTAAACGATGTACGCCTGTTTCGGTACGCAACCAACCAAAAGCATAATCGCCTTCGACACGAATCGTGGCACTTTTAATGCCTGCAATTTCGCCATCGGACACTTCCATCAATTCGCCTTTAAAGCCATGACGTTCAATCCAGCGTAAATACATACGCAACAACATCCCTGCCCAGTCTTGTGCTTCTGTGCCACCCGAACCAAATTGAATATCAACGAAGCAATTATTAGCATCCATTTCACCACTAAACATACGGCGAAATTCTAAGTCAGCCACCAGTTTTTCGGCACTGGCCAACTCGGCTTTCACGTCTTCGAGTAGGCTTTCGTCATCCGCTTCTACGGCTAAATCAAGCATCGCTTGCGCATCTGCCACTTGTTCGGTGAGTTTATCCAACACACCCACACTATTCTCTAGTGCAGAACGCTCTTTACCTAGGGCTTGGGCGTGTTCGGGATTATTCCAGACGGTGGGTTCTTCAAGCTCACGCATCACTTCTTCGAGGCGTTCTTTTTTTTGCTCGTAGTCAAAGATACCCCCTAAGCGTTTCGCCACGCTCGGTCAGGTCTTTCATGTGTTTAATATACGGATTGATTTCCATGACGGTTTTACAGCTACATGACCAATGAAAGGCGCGAATTGTAGCAAAGTTTGGGGGGGAAGGCGAAGGGTTTTGGGCGGTTACGCAAATGGATTTAGGAGCGTTAAACCTTCAATTTTTTGAAAGTCTTTGGTATTTCGAGTGACTAATGTGCAACCGTATTGACATGTTATGGCTGCAATTTGACAATCCGCATGGCTAATCGGCAATCCCAGTTTAGTACGTTGCTGCCGAATATCGGCATAAAAAATCGCACTTTTTTTATCGAAGGTATACGTTCTATCACCAAAATGGCTTTCTAAAATTAAAAAAGATGCTAAAAATGTTTGGATGTAACATTCAAACAAAAAGCAAAAACAAAAATGGAGCGGATCATAAAATCGGGTGAATTTTTCATGAGATATTAAATATCGCCTTTTCGCGCGTAGGTCGCAACGCAGAGACTCTGCGAGCACTCACGTGCAGCGCGAGCGCAAGGTCTTCGGCAATGCGGTGGCCAGCTTCCAGAACACACGCTTC
>NZ_CALETI010000321.1 GCF_937920075.1 uncultured Agitococcus sp. | reverse complement strand
AGACACATGAGGTTGTACCTCACGCTTAAAATAGTCCTCAATTAAGGTGGTGGTATTAACTTGTGGATTTAAGGGAATGTTTTCGGCATCACGCAAGTCACCATCTTGCACAAACTCAACGACTTTACCTTTATACAAACATTGACCATACAAAGGATTTGCTGACTGTTTAAGCACTTTATTTACCACAGGCTCGGCCTCTGGATTTTTAAAGGTAATTGCGTCTAATAGCTGCTTTTTCTCTTTGGTGTCTAAGGCAATGTTGCAGGTTTTAAGCGTTTGCTTAAAAAACTCATCAAACACATTAAAATCATCGTGCTGGGCTGTGCCTATCTTAGCTTGTAGCGTTTGGGCTTTGAGTAGTAAGTTGCGTTGTGATTGCCACAACTCAGGGGCAAGCAGCGTTTTAATGTCTTTTTCTTTTAGCTCAGCAAACTCGGCTTTAAGCAAGGCACGAACATCGTCTATGTTGGCCGATAAATCGCCATAGTTTTGCTCTGTCCATGCTTGGCCATACTGCTCATAAATGGTTTGCATGGGTGCAAAAAATGGCTTGGGGGCAAAACGTAAACTGGCAATACGTTCATCGCTACACTGTGCCGATAAGCGTAATGGCCGTTCGATGGTCACACGTCTATAACCAAAGGCATAGCTGTTAAAAATTTTGCTGCATAAGGTTTTTTGCGCTGGGTCTGTTGGGTTTGACGTATTGGCTTCAACAAACTGGCCATAGTTTTGGGTAATGGTGGCAATGTCATCATCGGTTAAATAATTGCGCTTAGAACCCAAGGATTTACGCATTTTTGAGCCAAGATTAGCGGCATTAATTAAATGCACTTTACCTTTACGTTCGGGGTCTTTTTTGTTGCTTAATACCCAAACATAAGTGGCAATGCCTGTGTTATAAAACATATCGGTGGGTAAAGCGATAATGGCTTCCAGCAAATCGGCTTCTAAAATATAACGTCTAATTTCGCTTTCGCCACTGCCTGCACTGCCTGTAAACAAGGGCGAACCATTTAAAATAATGCCAATACGGCTGCCTTGTGTGCCGCCATCGGTGTCACGCATTTTGCTAATTAAGTGCAACAAAAATAACAACGAACCATCGGACACACGCGGCAAACCTGCGCCAAAACGTCCGTCAAAGCCCTTTTGAGTATGTTCGATTTGAATTTCTGTTTCTATTTTTTTCCAGTCCACACCAAACGGTGGATTGGAGAGCATGTAATCAAACTTATCATACGGCAGTTGGTCGTTAGAGAGCGTGTTGCCCAGTTTAATGCGGCTTACGTCCTGACTTTTAATGAGCATATCCGCTTTACAAATGGCGTAGGACTCAGGGTTTAATTCTTGGCCAAAAGCACGCATGACCGCATTAGGGTTATGCTCGTACAAATACTCCATCCCTGCCGACAAAAATCCGCCCGTCCCTGCTGTTGGGTCATAAATGGTACGGACAATGCCTTCTTGGTTGAGGGCTTCATCGTCATGGCTAAAAATAAGGCCAGTGGTTAGACGGACAATATCGCGTGGGGTAAAGTGTTCACCTGCGGTTTCATTTGAGCTTTCAGCAAAACGGCGGATTAATTCTTCAAACACTAACCCCATGTCGTGATTAGAAATTTCATTTG
>NZ_CALETI010000320.1 GCF_937920075.1 uncultured Agitococcus sp. | reverse complement strand
ACAATCAGCACTTTAGATACTGTCATGCTGTCGATTAGGTCAACGATAGCGGTTAGTGTGGTGATTGTTTTACCTAGTCCTAGTCCTGCCCATAACGCGCATTTAGGTGTGTTGTAGATGAAGTTAACCATTCTCTCTTGGTATTTGTGCAAGTCGTTACGCGATGGCATATATGGCCTCCAGTGAGTCAATAAGTAGCACTGTATGACCTAAAGCGCGTAATAATTCGTGTTCGTGGCGTTGTAGGGGTGTTGGTGTTTTGCCTTCGGCTTTTAGCTCAACAAAGAAGGCGCGGCCATTGGGCATGATGCACAATCTATCGGGTACGCTTTTGCGATTAGGCGATGAAAACTTATAAGCAATACCGCCTAATTTAGTAATGTGACTAACGAGTTTCTTTTCTAAGTCTGATTCTTTCATAATGATACGCCTGTGCTTTTTATGATGTTTTTAGCTTCTTGAATATAAAACTGGTAATCAATATCTGTTGGCAATGTATCGGGATAATCCATGACAGGCTTTGCGCCGTCTGACTTTGGTACTTTATTGTTGTTTTTGGCGTAGTGTATCGCGCCCTGTTCGCTTGTCGAGTGATACCATCTGATAGCTTTACCCAATAACACGCCGTCTTTTATCGCGCCACCTTGCACTGTACGCAATGTTATAAAGTCGCGTATATCTTGACAGTGTAAAATTGTATCTTTTATCGGCGTTTTTTTTGTCAGGTACGCAATAGCGGCTTTTACGCTGATTGTGTTTGTTGGGTTTTTAGCGAGTCCACCTATAGCAAATTGTCCTTTGCCTTTGGTCGTTCCGTTAGGTTTTACGGCTAAATAGTTATTGACGTTTATCGAGTACAAGGCGCGATATTCTGTATATTCCATATTAAATATGGTGTCTAGCTCAAACAGGCTTACGGTGTCGCGTATGGCCTGCACGTTATCACGCTTGCACAATATGACTATGCCGTCAGTATTGGCACTTTTGACACTACCGCCAGCTAACGTGATACGCTCAATCAGCATCAATAATGTTAATTGACCTGTGAGTGTGGTGTTAATCAATAAATCAGGCGAATATAAAAAAGAGTATTTAGAGCCAAACTTACCAAACGAACCATTGACTGTAATTTTAAGTGAATCAGCAGTCACAGTGTCTTTTTTGCGTTTAGCTTCAATACGCCGATTCACGATTGATTCGTAAACTGTCAAAAATTCAGGCGTTAAATGTTTTGGGTAGTATTTACCGTCAATGATTAGGTACGGGTAATAACTGGCCACGTCAACGTCAAAAAGCAATTCATCATCTTTAGCAATAATGGCTTGTGACGATTCGCACGAATGGATACCACCTATGCCGAGTTGATATTCTGCACCATCATAACTAATCTTTTTGAGTAGTTCGTCAGGTAGTGCAATTTGACCATTAGCACCTACAACAAAATCTACACGTTCAATCATTGTCACCAAGTCATTAAATAATTGGCTTTTAAATGTAATGTGCTTAGGCGTGGTGTATTTGTATTTTGTACCTATTTTCACAGTGGGGCGCGTACAGTCTATATCTTTGGCTTCTAATTCGTGCTTTATGACACTTTCAGCGATTTGCGCGTCAGAATTAGAACGCAAGTCAATCCCGTATTGTGCGCCCATCTTTTCTCTTAACTCAATTTGTGGCTTTAACGCTTCGTACAATAGCCGTGTGACTTCTAGGTCATTGTGACAATACTCACGCAACACAGCGCGTTGTGATGCGTTTATGAGTGCGTTTGGCTCAATAGGCAATTCTTGCATCTTTGGCGCGTGTAATCTGCCGCCATAGATTTTTAGCGAGGCTTGGCCAATGGGTAACGGCATAATGTCGATATGGTCAAAATGGTAATATTCTTTAATCATTTTTCTTCTTTGATGTATTTCCCACTTTGGCGTTTCCACAAAAAAAGTTATGAGGCCTTCTTCCCCCCTTGTTACCCAACTCCCGCCGTTAATAATTTCATCACTTATCTGTTTTATATCCGCATTGTTATGGCCACTTAAGGCGGCAATTATGAGGGGCATATCGTAGTTTGATGAGTTAAAACCAAGTGTCGTGTGTTTCTTGAGTATTGCTGATACTGTTTTACTGTCAAAGTCTTGACCATCGAAAAGCTCAAAATCTCTTATCTTGCCGCTATCTGTATCAAGCATTGATACTAGAAAATAGTTTTTATAAGTCTCACAGTCTAAAATTATCATGTGGGGGTGTCCCGTTTTAGTTATAAAAAAGGCGC
>NZ_CALETI010000319.1 GCF_937920075.1 uncultured Agitococcus sp. | reverse complement strand
TCGTACGGCCATGACGGCGCGCACGTCACCGGCACGCTGCAGTTCGTCGAGTTCGCGCTCGGGAATTTTTTCCTCTATTTTATTATTAGATATATTAGAGTTATTAGAGGTATTAGATAGGAACGTTCGTTCCGAACGTTCATTTACATCTACAGTCTCATTAGATTCTTTATTTTCTTCTTCTTTCTTCTTAGCGTCCAATTGCACTTTTTCTGCACCTACTCTTTCGGCTTTTGCTAGTTCGTCGGCTTTCTGTTTGGCTGCTTTATCGGCCACTAATTTAGCCGCCTCTTGCTGCGCTTGAGTATTAGTTGCCGATAACATAGCTAAAGCCTTTTCGGCTTCTAAACGTTTAGCAGCAGCGGTTTCTTCAGCTTGTTTTAAAGCTTCTTGATTAGTGGCATCGGTTTGGGCTTTAATTAAATCACGTTCTAATTTATCTGCTTCGGCTTTTTGTTGATGCGCTAGTTCGGGTGTAATTTCTTCTGTAGCAGCCAATAATTCGGCAGCACGTTGTTTGGCCGCTAAATCATCGGCAATTTGTTGTGGTGTTTTACCCTCAGCCACCATTTTTTCTGGGTCACTGGGTTTGCTTAACGAGTAGAATGGCGTATCTTGGCCTTGATTTTGGCTAATGTCGTCTTCAGCTTCTAATTGCTGTTGATTCAAATTGGGTGTAGCTTGCTCAACGGTTGCCACAGGCGGCTTAGCTGGCATTGGCTCCAAACGCCCCAATAGCTTAGCACCTGAACCATCTAACATTAAGGGAAGCAATACGGCAGCACCTGCGACTAAGACGATGCCACCTAAAAGGCGTTGTTTAACTGCTGTATCCATAATTTATTGTGTCTGTAACCATTGCTTTGCGGCAGCAACAGTATAAAAAGAGCCAAAAACTAAGATTCTATCACCCGCTTGCGCTGTTTGACAGGCGGCGCGCATGGCTGCGGCTACGGTTTGATATTTTCCACCGATGTACATTCCGTTATTTTGTAATAGCGGCGCGATTTGTTCGGCCGTTGTGCCACGAGTACCATCCAAACCCGCAACAAACCATACATCTACTCGTCCCAAACAAGCGGCTAATGTGCCTGCAATATCCTTGTCAGCCAACATGGCAAATACAGCTAAAGTTCTGCCTTGCATAGTCGCTAATTGTTGCATAAAAAAGCTTGCACCGTGTGGGTTATGTGCCACATCTGCAATAATTTCGATGTTTTTATAGTGTAAACGCTCTGCTCGCCCTGCTAACTTTGCCTGACTGATGCCTATTTTAAGAGCTTGCTCACTGACTGACAAAGAAACATATTGTATTGCTGCTAAAGCAGTTGCAACATTGTCTAGGGCTAAGCATGGTTTAGGCAAATCTGTTAATGTGAGTTTCTCACCCCAAAAAGACCACGTTTGACCTTGCTGCTCAAAACTAAAATCATCATGTTTGATATGTAGTTTTGCACCAATTTGTTGAGCATGATCGACTAAGGGTTGAGGGGGATTTGTTTCGCCATAAATAGCAGGTCGATGAGTGCGAAAAATCCCCGCTTTTTCAAAACTAATCGCTTCTCGCGTATCACCCAACCAATCGGTATGATCAAGACCAATACTGGTGACTACAGCTACGTCAGCATCAATAATATTTACGGCATCTAAACGACCACCCAAACCGACTTCTAAAACAGCAATATCTAATTTAGCGTGTTTAAAAATCCAAAACGCCGCTAAAGTGGTAAATTCAAAATAAGTTAACGATATATTGGACTGTGCGCGAGCAGCTTCTACGGCATTAAAGGCCTGAATCAACAACTCATCACTAACTGGCTGGTTATTAATGGCAATTCGTTCATTAAAATCAATAATATGGGGCGAAGTATAAGTCCCTACTTTATAGCCTGCTGCACAATAAATTGCAGTCAATGTGGCAACGGTTGAGCCTTTGCCATTTGTGCCACCCACAGTAATAACAGAGCAATTTAGCGTTAATAAATCGGCAGTTTGGGCAACTGCTTGCACACGTGCCAAGCCCATATCAATAGCTTTATGATGCTGATTTTCGAGATGATGCAGCCATTGGCTAAGCGTAGATAGCTCGGTCATAGTTTAATCAATAGAATAGTTACAAAGGGCGGCGGGTTAATTTGGCTAAAACACGATATAAAGTATCGCGCATTTCATGGCGATGGACAATCATATCGACCATACCATGTGCTAATAAAAACTCTGAACGCTGAAAACCTTCGGGTAATACTTGGCGAACTGTTTGTTCAATAACACGGGGCCCTGCAAAACCAATCACCGCATAAGGCTCGGCAACATTAACATCTCCCAACATCGCTAAACTGGCTGATACACCACCAAAGACTGGATCCACCAATACTGAAATATAAGGAATCCCCTGTAATTTCATTTGCTCAATAATCGCGGATGTACGTGCCATTTGCATCAGTGAAAACAAGGCTTCCTGCATTCGCGCACCACCTGAGGTGGCAAAACACACTAAGGGAATACGCTCACGCAAACACATTTCTGCGGCTTTAATAAACCGTGCGCCAACCACTGCCCCCATTGAGCCGCCCATAAAGGAAAACTCAAAAGCGGCAACGACAACAGGCATATCATTGACCGTACCTTTAACCACAATTAAAGCATCTGTTTCGTTAGTGTCTTTTTGAGCATCGGTTAAACGGTCGACATAACGCTTGCTATCTTTAAAATTTAAACGATCTTCGGGCTGCAACTCCATACCAATTTCTTCACGGCCTTCGGGGTCTAAAAACATATCAATCCGTTGGCGTGCGCCAATACGCAAGTGATGGTCACACTTAGGACAAACGTGTAAATTGCGCTCAACTTCGGCTTGATACAGTACGCCATCACACTTGGGACATTTTTTCCATATGCCTTCAGGAACAGACATTTTGCGTTCTTCGGTATTTTTACCTGCATTGGGCAAAATTTTTCCTAACCAGCTCATAGAAAAACTCTCTTTAAATTAATTTATGCAATTAGCTCGCCCTCAGCCCGCCCCTCTCCCACAGGGAGAGGGAGGCGTTAGGCATCCATTGCCTGACGCATTTCGCTCATTATAGCTTGTAATTGCGCTGGAATAAGTTCTGGTGTTTGCTGTAATTCAGCAATACGATTAACCAATACTGAACCTACAACAACGCCATTGGCACAACGCGCAACAGCGGCTGCCGATTGTGCGTCTTTAATACCAAAACCCACCCCGATCGGTAATTGGCTAAATTGACGAATTGTTGCAATCCGCTCTTTAACCGAATCAATATCTAAAGCATTAGAGCCAGTTACACCCTTTAACGATACATAATAGACATAACCACTGGCTGCCGCAGTAATACTAGCAATACGATCATCAGTGGTAGTTGGTGCTAATAAAAAAATTGGGTCTAGTTGATGCGCTTTTAAAGAAGCCACTAAACATTCACTTTCTTCGGGTGGCAAATCTACTGTTAAAATGCCAAAATCGATGCAGTAAGTTATATGTTCATACTGGAATCCATTATCAGTATCACAATGTAATATAAACCTGTTAAAAGGTTATCAGTTAGGCACATCAAATATCGCATGGATTTTACC
>NZ_CALETI010000318.1 GCF_937920075.1 uncultured Agitococcus sp. | reverse complement strand
ATACTACCATATTTTAAAATCCAAGCATATGGTATTCTATGAACAGCACCATATTTTTTCAATGTTGCAAATATATAATCCAAATCAGACGGTGTATTCATGTCTGAAGTAAATGTCTTATACTTCTCCCTTAATGTTCCCAACGGTAAACTGTTTAAGAACAAGTAGGATGATGCAACATATGGATTTGTATCACCACTTAACCAATTATTAACACCTTGTAATATCGAATTTACAAAATAGGGAGTGTTTAAAATTGATGTAGATTGAATTCTACTTAAATTACCTTCATAATCATAATAGTCGATAGTTCCTTCAGTAATTTGTTGGTTTTTATGATTATCCCCCAATGTTCTATTAACATAGAAATCTTTAAACCCATACAACGTATTTGTTGGGTTTGGTAATGTTGGGTTATATAAATTAAAACTTGTTAACGGTCTTTTTTCTCTTTTCGATGTTGACACATTGAAGTTTGTTATTACTTTTTTTGTATCGTGAACATCATATACTTTAGCAGTATTATATAAGAAATCAAACGTTGTACCATTACCATTTGCCATATTTGTTTTATACCAATCATCTAAAACAAATGGATATGTATCCAACATGTTAATTGAATTTTTATAGTCTGTTGTGATAAAATTTTTAAACTTTTCGAAATTTTTTGGTTGGGGTTGAACATTAAGTACATTAGAACTTGCCGTACTTTCATCTAGAATAATAAAATTATTTTGTGTTTCTCGTTCTAAATAATCAGTTACAAAAATATCTCTGATGTACTTTTGCCAATTAGCTCCAGTACCTTCATTTGAGATATTAAATAGTGTTGGAATGATATTAGCCGCCGTAATACCATAGTTTTTTAAATATTGGAAAATTTGTGGTGCACCTTCACCAATTGAAGCTTGGATATTAAGATACTCACCATTACCAATTATAGATTGAATCTGATTTTGTGCCTCAGGTGTTGTAAATCTTTGATATGCCGAGGTTACATAAGAACGTTCATAAATCTCATATAAAATATTATTAATTTCCTTTCTTGAATAAATGATATCTCTTGTTGGGAAATTTAAGGCTAATGGTGAATATTTTTTAACATATTGTTCTGGGTTCACCAATTCAGACAATGGGTCTTTATCTGATTCAATAGACTGTTTTGTTCTCGATAAACTTTTCAAGAATTCTTCAATGAATTCAACTTCAGGCCAAATTGTATAATTATCACCATTCGTAACACTTAATTCTGAATTATTACCTGGATATTCGAGAACATATGATTTCTTTTTACCATCATAATTTAAAGTATAATAATGCGGCCATGGATATATTGGTTTTTCAGAATTTCCAGTAGTACCATAGTTGTTAACCGCGTCTGGTGATAGATTTTTATCATTACCCAATATCGCTTTATATCTTATTGGGTCACGTCTTAACCCCCAAGCTTTAACATGTACATCATCCAATAACCTCAATAAAGTCTCAGCATTAGCAAATAAAATAGCTAATACATTTTTAAGTAACGGTTTAAAACCCAAACTATTCTCAAATGGTAACATGCCATACCCACTTGCGTTTCCGACTAGATTTTGTACAATTTCTATAGGAGTGTAACCTTTAGGTAAATAAGATATAAGCGATTTTTCAATAAACTTCGCATTACCTGCATCATAATAAAGCCTATAATTTTGACCAGCTAAATTGACATCATTACTGGAAGTATTCTCGACCGAAATATTAAAACAATTTTCATCTGAATACGAAGGTATCAAGCTTAAACTCACTTGACTAAATAAATTCATTGCACTAAAAAGTGCGATAAATAAAAATAAAAAATTTCTAAATCCGCCGATCATGCTTTGTTTGTTGATCAACCAGAAAAATTTAATCATTCATTACTAAAATCACACGCAACAGCGATAGATATTGAATTTGCAAATGCTGTTGAGGCACAAGCCAAAGCGAATCCTGCCGACAAAAATTCAACCCCTGCCAAAGCAGGAACATGGTTAGATTTAGCCAGTTTAATTCCTAAAGAAGTGCAAGCCTTATTTCCTGCTATTCGTTCATGGCTACCCAAAGATGCAGTTTTAACCCCTGCCGATATTGCCACTGCCAAAACAATGGGGGCAACGTTGAGCGCGGCTGATGAAAACACTATTTATATTCCTGTTGAAAATCAACGCCCTGCGGGTACAGCGTTAATTTTTCCTGCTCAATATCAAGGCAAAACTTTCTTTTTGTTAATGGCAACCGATAAACAACTAAAAATAACCCAAGTTAAAGTGATGAATGCCAAAGAAGTGCCTGCCGCGAAGAGTAGTGCAGTATATGGAAAATTGGTGGGCGTGGCGGCACAAAGCGTTCCTGCGCCAAGTACCAAAGACCTTGATGCGGCGATTACTCAAGCGGTAAAAAATGCAGGTGTGTTATTGTATGTGCGCTTAAAAGGAGCGTAATCATGTGGCGATTAATAGCAATAGTCTTGTGTTTGTTGAGTAGCTGGGTTTGGGGTGCAGAGCCTGATATTAATTTTTTTAGTGATCAGCCCATTCCTGAAGCAGCACTGGTACATACGCCAGAACCCAAACCTGATTGGTTATTATATGGTGCTCCTATTGCTTTATTAATCTTCTTTTTTAGTTTTTGTTTGATAGTTAAGTTATTGATTCCCTTTAAAGAAACCGATATGCGTTTTGACTTGCATGACTTACCTGTTGCTGCACAACGTGGTATTGGTATGGCGGTGATTTTATTTGGCATTGCTTTTTGTTTTGGCGGTTTAGAAGCGCATTATCAAATGGGTTTACATGGTAGTGCCGAAGCTTATTTTGGCCAAATGGGGTTGGGTAAGTTAATTGCGTTTACCCATGCACATTTATTTGGTTTTACCACCAGTTATTTTATTATTGGTATTCCTTTTTCTTTACATTTCAATCGCTTAAAAATTTATCAATGGATATTTCCTTTGGGGTTAGCCGCGTCATTAACCGATGTGATTTCATGGTGGGGGATTAAATTTGTCTCTCCCCACTTTGAATATGTAACATGGTGGTGTGGCTTTGTTTTTAGTGCTTGTTATTTGTGGATGTTAGTTGCCTTAGTGAGAGTGTTGTTTTTTCCGCGTGTTAAATGGTTTCCTGATTTTATTAACGAAGATAGACAAAAAAAGTGGGATGAAGAACATCGCAAATAAAAAAGGCTTACGATTTTGTAAGCCTTTGATTTATATGGTGGGTCTGCACGGACTTGAACCGTGGACCAAAGGATTATGAGTCCTCTGCTCTAACCAACTGAGCTACAGACCCGCTCATGGTGGGGCAGCATTATAAGCATAAGTTTTTTAAACTTCCACACTTACAGCATAATTTTTAATAATTAATTCAATGTGTTTATTTTACGTTTAATTAATACCAAATTTAACCTCATCAAACCATTATTTTATGGCCACATTTCCTAACTGAATGTGTACCAGTTCGTACTTTCATATATAAATTCCTATATTAAAAAAACGTTGATTTTTTATAAAAATAGGCGTTATATACTGCCTGCTTTAATAAAAATAATTTTATCATAACTAATTGTTTTTTAAAGGAATTTATTATGGAAAACGGAGATCTTATCATCAGCTATTTACAACGCTGGGGTATCGAATACGTTTTTGGCGTCTTAGGTGGAAGTATAGAGCCTTTTTATAATGCCTTAGCGCGCAGTGAGCGCAAAAATGGTGTAAAAGCGATTGTTGCACGCCATGAGACAGGTGCAGCATTTATGGCTGATGGTTATGCCCGTGAAACAGGCAAAGTAGGCGTCTGTTGTGCCACCGCAGGGCCAGGAGCAACCAACTTATTAACAGGGGTTGCCTGTGCTTATGCCGACGATATTCCGTTATTAGTTATTTCTGCACAAACATCGATTGAAAAATTTGGCCGTGGTGCTTTGCAAGACGGTTCTTGTACAGGCGTGAATACTGTTGAAATTTTTAATCATTGCACACGGTTTAATACCTTAGTTTCTCATTCGGCACAATTAGAACCCAAATTATTACAAGCCATGAGTTACGCGATTAGCAATACACCAGGTCCAGTGCATTTGAGTATACCCTTGGACGTGATGCGTACAAGCATCGAAGAGCGAGCTATTTCGCAGATGCGTGCTTTTATTAATCATGAAGTAATTCCTAGCCAAGAAGCGATGCAATTGGTGTTAAAAGAGTTAGCAATGACCGCTAAAGTGACAGTGGTTATTGGTGAGGGGGCAGCAGGGGCTATTAATACCGTTATTGCCTTAATTGAAACACGAGATTGGTTATTTGTGACTACACCGCGCGCCAAAGGTTTAGTTAATAATTATCATCCTTTGTATCGTGGTGTATTTGGTTTTGCAGGGCATGAAAGTGCAAAAGAAGCGTTATTACCCGAAAATGCTGAGCGTGTTGTGGTGATTGGTACTGCCCTAGATGAAGTCTCCACCAGTGGTTGGGATAGCAGTGCGATTATGTCTAATCGTTTAATTCATTTATCTAATAACCCTGAGCATTTGAGTCGTTCTTATATGGCTAAATTGTGTATTTTGGGGTCTTTAGAGTTAATGTTAAGGCCTTTTAAAGAGTTATTGGCCAATAACACTACACGCCGAAAATGGTTTATTAAACAAGATGCTTATGGTCTACCAAGTAATCTCAAAATCCAAAATCCACAAAAATGTCTTGATTATACGGGAAAAGTTAAGCCCCAAGCTTTAATGACTTATTTAAGTGATGTTTGCCCTGACGAAACTAGAGCATTATTTGACAGTGGCAATAGCTTTTTGTGGGGGATTCACTATTGGAATTGCCGTCGGCCACAGAATTTTAATCCCCATAAAAGTTTATTTCATATTGGTATCGGTTTTGCCTCAATGGGATGGGCAATTGGTGCGGCTGTTGGTGTGGCTGCAGGCGCAAAAGGACAACCCGTGGTTTGTGTGACAGGCGATGGCAGTATGTTAATGAGTGGCCAAGAAATTACCGTTGCTGCACAAAATCAATTTGGCGTGATGTTTGTGGTGTTAAATGATTCCTCTTTAGGCATGGTGCGTCATGGTCAAAAGCTGAGTGGTGGAGAATCGATTGGCCATGAATTACCTCAAATTAATTTTGCCTTAATGGCACAAGCAATGGGTATAGAAGCATATCGTATTGAAACCATGGATGATCTAATAGCTTTAGATATTCCTCTATTGTTGGCACAAAATAAACCTTGTTTATTAGATGTGGTGATTGATGGTGATGAAGTGCCGCCAATGGGTGCACGCATGAAAGTGTTAACAGGAGCGGTATGATGAGCCAACCCCCCGTTTTGCATACCGCCATTTGGCAAGAGCAGCCAGAAGCTGATAATCCTTTTGCGACTAAACAAGCACTTTGTCATGGTTATGATGTTTATGGAGAGGTATTAAAAAAAGCCTCTTTTATAGAGTATCTATATTTATTATTTAAAGGTGAACGTCCCACTGCACAACAAGCTTTATTGTTGGATAAATTAGCGATAGTCGTGGCCAATGCAGGACCAAGAGACCACAGTGTTCGTGCAGCTATGAATGGTGGGGTTGGCGGTAGTACTGCGGCAGGTTGTTTGATGGCGGCATTAGCGGTAGGTGCAGGGCAATATTGTGGCGCACATGAAGTATTTCATGCCCTTAATATATGGCAATTTGCTCAGCAAGATGTGAATCGTTGCCAGCAAGCCATGAGTCAATTATTAGCAAATAAAGAAGTTGATATTTGGCAGCCGATGGAACATGTAGCGGGTTTTGATCCTCATGGAGTGACTTGCCCAACGATTATTGTGCAAAGTTTAGCGTATTTAGCCAGTTTGATGCCTAATGGCCAGTTAGCATGGTTATTTAATCATAGGCCACAACTCGAACAAATGGCGCAGGGTACATTGGCAATGACAGGTGTCTTTGCTGCTGCTTGTCTTGATTTGGGTTTAAATGCCGAACAAGCCGAAATGTTATTTTTACAATTAAGGTTATCTGGTGCAGCAGTACATGCTTTAGAACAACAACAATTGGGTTGGAAAAAATTTCCTTATGTCAGTCAATTTATTGATTTGCAAAAAAATGCACCTCAGTTTCCCATGCCTAATATTGAGGAATTTGGTTTATGAATAACATTTTAGAGCAGTATGAAAAACATTGGCCAACCACAATAGGCAAAGCATTTTTATGTGATAGGGTAGTGTTGCATGGTAAGGATTTGCATCATCAATTGGGAGAAAAAGATTGGTTTTATGTCTATTTATATGCCATTACAGGTCGAGAGCTAACAGATAATCAAGTTAAGATGTTATCTTATTTTTGGATCGCCTCAAGTTATGCTGACGCAAGTATTTGGCCAAATCATGTTGCGGCTTTAGGTAGTACAGCAAGAACCACAGCCTCTTTGTCGTCTATGGCTGGCTTAGCCATTAGTGAAGCATCTATTTATGGTCGTCGTCCCGAAAAACGCGCTTTAGATTTTTTTTATCGGGCAAAACAGGCATTAGATCAAGGTCAAACCTTAGAAACGATTATTGAGCAAGAGTTAGCTTTAGGTCGAACAATTTATGGTTATGGCAGACCTTTAGCGAAATTAGATGAGCGGATACCTCATACTTTAATCATGGCACAAAAATTAGGGTTAGATAAAGGTAAACATTTGCAATTGGCAAAGGATATTTATCATTATCTGAAACAGCAGAAAGGCTTATCAATCAATATTTCGGCAATTAATACCGCTATTGTTGCTGATATTGGTTTAACCCCCGAAGAATATCAATTATTTTTAACCCCATGTTTTATTACAGGGATTGCTCCTTGTTATATTGACGCACAAACTAAGCCAGAAGGAGCTTTTTTCCCGATGCGTTGTGATAGCGTGCAGTATCATGGTGTTGTACAAAGAGAGTGGATTTAGCACAATATCCTAAGCTCCTACTAATTCAGAACTGATAATTGACCTCTGCCATAAAGCTACGTTTCGCCATAGGATAATCGTTAGCGACAGCCGCTGGACTAGGCTCTCTAACATCAGCATTAAATAAATTATGCACAGATAAAGCAAAAGATAGGGGCTGTGAATAGTGCTTTTTACGAAGGCTAATGTCGACAGTGCTATATGAATCACTAGCAGGACGTGTATCACCAGCAGCACGTTTTTGCTGACCAATAATATTAATTTGAGGGCTAAGTAACCATGCAGGTGTTATTTCCCATTCACTACGCAAATACAATTGATGATTAGGATTATCTCCTGATGCAGTTTTGGTGGCATCATCTTTAGATAGCTGATAACTATAATTAGCTACAAAACGTAGGTTTTTTAAGACAGAGTAATCAACTTCCGCACTCAAACCATGTCCATGTCGTTTGCCGCTATTTTGCATTTGATTGGCAAAAGCATTGATGGGAACAAGGGTGATGTAGTCTTTGATTTTGTAATAATAAATATTAGTGTTATAGAGTAATTTATCCGAGGCTTGATGAGAAAAAGCTAATTCATAGGTATCAATAATCTCAGGCTTTAGATTGGGATTACCGTTTTGAACAGGATTATTATCAACAAATAACTCCGAAATTGAGGGCGCACGGAAGGCTCTACCATATAATAATTTAGTGGTTATGTCGGGGG
>NZ_CALETI010000317.1 GCF_937920075.1 uncultured Agitococcus sp. | reverse complement strand
TGAGTCAATTTTTATCAGCAACGCGGCTCACACGCAAAACGTCAACAGACCCTAATTTACCAAGCATTATTTTTTAATAGCCGTACGCTCTTTGGCAATCAAAAAATCTGTCACTTGCAGCACTTTGGCTGTTTCACCAGAAATTAAATACTTACCATTAACAACAACCGCAGGTACGCCTTCAATTTGATATTTTTGTGCTAAGGCTTTACCTTGTGACACCTTGCCATTGACAGCAAATGAGTTGTATAAACCTTTAAACTTAGCAGGATCAACGCCATAATTTTTATAAAAAGCGGTTAAACTTGCCTCATCAAAAATACGGGCTTGACGCTCATGAATGGTATTAAATAAGGGTACATGTGTCTTTTCGACTAAACCCATCATTTCAACAGCATAATAACCACGGGCATTACCTTCCCATACAGGATTTAAGGCTGCTGGAGTACGAACAAATACAACATCTGCAGGTTTAGTTTTTAGCCATGCTTCAATGTGTGGGTCTAAACGAAAACAATGCGGACAACCATACCAAAAGAACTCACGTACTTCGATTTGTTTGCCTGCTGGATTTAGGGTTGGATTAGCTAGAATTTTATAATCTTTACCTTCGACAAAATTAGTTGCAAAACTAACAACGGGCATTAGTGCCAACATCGCAATGGCTGTTAAAGTTTTTAACATGATGTCCTCAAAATTTATTATTTAACTCTACTAGCATAAAACAAAATTTTGTTATGACTAGCAGTGAAACTGTGTATTTTTGTTGAATTAAAAAAATGCCCCGCATTTGCGAGGCACTTTTTACTATGTATAGATTAGTGCAAACCAGAAATATAGTTTGCTAATGCATCAATTTCTTTATCAGACAGCTTAGCTGCAACCATTTGCATAATGCCTTGCTCACCAGCTTTAGCTGCATCATTAACACGTTTTTGATCAGTGTTATCGTCACGACCTGCTGCACGGAAAGCTATTAATTGTGCTTTGACATAATCAGCATGTTGACCACCTAATTTGGGGAAGGCTGCTAAAGCATTACCTTTACCTGCTGGACCATGACAACCCGCACAAGGAGCAAGACCTGTTGCAGGATTACCACCACGGTACAAACGCTCACCTTTAGCCACTAAGGCTGGGTCGGCTAAATTAACACCCGATTTTTGCTGAGAAAAATAAGCTGCTAAATCGGCCATTTGCTGGTCAGTTTTGTCAGCGGCCATTGGCATCATTAAGGCATTGTTACGACGACCTGCTTTAAAATCTTGTAATTGCTTATAGATGTATTTAGCATTTTGACCTGCTAATTTGGGAAATGTAGGCGCAGCACTATTACCATCAGCACCATGACAAGCTGCACATTGAGCAGCCAAGGCTTGGCCTGCAGTTGCATCACCTTTGGGCATACTACCTGCAAAAGCACTACCAACAGACAAAAGAGCAACTAAAGCAACAAAAGACTTCTTCATAATAGCTTCCAATAGCTTATTGAGGACTGACGTGGTTATCGCTTATTTGTAAATGAAAAATTTACAAAACGCGCTAATTGCAGTGCAATACGTCAGCCCTGTTATTGAGACATGAATTTAATCAGGGCGATGTAGTCATCATCACTACAATCGTTACACAAACCTTTGGCTGGCATATTTTTGTAGCCATTTCGAACGCGGGATAACAGTATCTCTGTGTTTTGCTTTAAACGTGGCTCCCAAGCCGCCTTATCACCTTTTTTAGGCGCGCCTAAAACTCCTGCTCCATGACAGGTTGCACACGACTGAGCATACTTAGTCTCTATGTCGCCCGCATATGTTGGC
Source organism: uncultured Agitococcus sp. (assembly GCF_937920075.1). Taxonomy (GTDB): domain Bacteria; phylum Pseudomonadota; class Gammaproteobacteria; order Pseudomonadales; family Moraxellaceae; genus Agitococcus. The sequence continues at coordinate 19,302 of NZ_CALETI010000317.1, read as the reverse complement.
ATCACTATCAAAACACTAAAGAAGGCCACAATTTGGGCAAGCTTCTTCATGACGTTCTCCCACGGTTCTAACCGTTGCGCGATTATATCGTTATCTGTAACAAACTGTAATACCCTTAGACAATATGAGCCTTATAGTTGGCATTAAAAATTGTACAAAAATACACCAAAAAGACGATTTTTTACAAAATTTGGCTTAGATGCCATTTATGATTAATTATTGTTCATTTTGTAGATAAAAGCAAAAAACCCTCATTTGACTTTTTTAGGACTTGATTGGACGTTGTATAATAGCTGACTTTTTACTTGTGATAGACCTTTGTTATGACTCATCCAATGCTGACTTTATTGCGCCAAGCCAAATTTATGACCAGTGCGCCTCGTTTATCGGCTTGTCCTCCCAATATTGGCTATGAAGTCGCTTTTGCGGGTCGATCTAATGCAGGTAAATCCAGTGCAATTAATGCCCTCACCAATCAACGACAATTAGCTCGTGCCTCAAAAACACCGGGGCGAACACAATTACTCAATTATTTTAGTTTGGATGAAGAACGCCGTTTAGTTGACTTACCTGGTTATGGTTATGCGGCTGTGCCTTTGGCGATGAAAGAAGCATGGCAAAAAGAACTAGAAAACTATTTGATTAAGCGTGAAAGTTTACAAGGCTTAATTGTGTTAATGGATGTACGCCACCCACTGCAAAAATACGATGAAATGTTATTAAACTGGGCGCAACGTCGCCAACTGAATGTGCATATTTTATTAACTAAATCAGATAAATTAAACCGTAGCCCTGCCCTTGCTGCACTACAAGCCATGAAAAAACAATTAAAAGACAAGAATATTGTGGCGACTGTACAATTATTTTCAGCCTTACAAAAAACAGGTTTAGAAGATGCGGCTGATGTGTTGGCTCAATGGTTACATTATCCACCACAAGTTGAAAATGAAGCAGCTATCACAACCGACAGTCAACCATGATTAACAAAACAGGGATGTTGTTAATTAAATCGCCATCACCATTGTTTGTGGTTGCCTGATGCCCAAGGTTTTTTTGATTTGTGCCAATGCTTGTTCGCCAATGGTTCGCTCTGTTAGCAATTGAGCGGCTTGGTCATGCTGTTGTTTTTTAAAGGCCAATACATCCCATAACGGTGTTGCTAAGGGCGTATGTTTAGCCGTGTTGCTTTGTAACGAAGTCACGTTTTTAACCGTTACTTTAGGCGTTACTATTTTTATATCTTCTTGTTTATTCTCTAAATTTTCTTTTTTATCTATTATTACTACGTTACAACTCGTTACAGACTGGCTATTTTCGTTACTGGTTTCGTTACTGGTTTCGTTACTGGTTTCGTTACTGGTTTCGTTACTAGCCGTTACCGCTTGTTGGGCAAGTAACTTTTGTTTTGCCCGATATTTGGCCACACGTTCGGCATTAGTCATCGCCTGTTTTTTGGTATTTGTTGGTTGAATAGGACTGTCGTTATTGCTTGGTTGATAAAGCTCTACCAACATATTGCTGTAATAACGATTATCTTGCCGATTAAAACTAAATTGCGATAACACGAGGTCTTTGATTTGCTGCCATAGTTCAATGCTGACACTTGCCCACGTTGCCAAAATATTGTCGTCATTAGGCAATGACAAGGCAGGTTGTTGTTTCATGGCAAAACATAATAAATCAAGATAAGCGGCTTTAACTTGTGCGCTTGCTTTGGCTTTAAATTCACTGCACAAATAGCTGTCATGGCTAAATTTTAGCCACGGTAAATTTTGGAACATGATGATACACCTTGAAATAAAATTGTTTATTTCTATCACCACCAAACGCCAATTTGAGGGCGACAGATTAGGTAAAGTTGGCGTACCAGTCTCAAGGTAAACTGGTGAGCTTTGCAGCTCCTCTACCTAATCCGTCATAACGGACAAGCAAAAAAACCGCATTAATGCGGTGAGTTTTCTCTTGATAAGCAACAGTACGCCAATACCGACTACCAATGTGGGTAGTGTTAATAGAATGATAGAGTGAGGGAAAGATGTCAAGAGGAAGAAGATTTTTGTGAACAAATGAATGGCTACAAATGGATTTAATGCCATAAAAAAGGGGAGTATTACACTCCCCCTTTTTCTTCGCTTAAAGATTAGTTAAACATAAAAGCGTCTTTATCTAATTGCATTAAGGACTTAGACGGTGACAACATGCTACCTGCATAAGCTGCAGCACGTGGCAATAAACGCTCAAAATAAAATTCAGCCGTTTGAATTTTAGCTTGATAAAACTCAGGTTGTTCTGCGCCACCTGTTTCTAATTTTTCATAAGATACAGCAGCTTGTAACGCCCAAAAATAGGCCATTGTTACATAACCAGAATACATCAAGAAATCGTTACAAGCAGCACTAACGATGTCACGATCTTTGCGAGCCATTAACATGATGCGTGTGGTTAAGTAGTTCCACTGAGCGCATAACTTGGTTAAGTCCCAAACGTAACGACGTAAGTTTTTGTCGCGTGCATGACGACCACAGAACTTAAGAACATCGGCAGTAAAGTCACGTACTGCTTTACCACGGCTTTGCAACAACACTTTACGACCTAATAAGTCTAATGCTTGAATACCTGTTGTACCTTCGTACAATGTCGCAATACGCGCATCACGTGCAATTTGTTCCATGCCATGTTCTTTAATATAACCATGACCACCAAACACTTGCATACCAATGTTGGCGCTTTCTAAACCTAATTCCGTTAAGAAACCTTTGAGAATTGGGGTGAAGAAACCTAATTTGTCATCCCAATGTTCATATTTTGCTTTATCGTTTTCGATAATGCCGTTAGTCATGTGGTCGGCATATTGGCTAGCAAAATAAATCATCGCACGGCCACCCTCAGCAATCGCTTTTTGGGTTAACAACATACGGCGTACATCAGCATGATAAATTAAGGCATCAGCAATTTGATCTGGTTCTTTTTTACCAGACAAAGCACGCATTGAACGACGCTCTTTAGAGTAAGCTAATGCGCCTTGGTAAGATAATTCTGCATGGGCAACACCTTGAACCGCTGTACCAATACGTGCAGTGTTCATGAAGGTAAACATCGCTTCCAAACCTTTGTTTGGTAAACCGATTAAATAACCTGTTGCATTATCAAAGTTCATCACACAGGTTGCAGAAGCACGAATCCCCATTTTGTGTTCAATAGAACCGCAACTAACGGCATTACGTTCACCAACATTGCCTTGAGCATCTGGAATAAACTTTGGCACGATAAACAAAGAAATACCTTTAGTACCTTTTGGTGCATTGGGTAAACGTGCTAAAACGATATGAACGATATTTTCAGTTAAATCATGTTCACCCGCAGAAATAAAGATTTTAGTACCTGTTAATTTATAAGTACCGTCGGCTTGTGGTTCTGCTTTAGTTTTGACTTGGCCTAAGTCTGTACCACATTGTGGCTCGGTTAAACACATAGTGCCAGACCAACGACCTTCAACCAATGGTGGCATATACAAGTTCTTTTGCGCTTCATCCCCATATTGCATAATGGTATTCATACAGCCCAAGCTCAAACCAGGATACATAGTGAATGACCAGTTTGCTGTCCCCATCATCTCTGATTTAATCAAACCCAAAGACATTGGCAAACCTTGACCACCGTATTCAGCAGGATGCGATAAACCTTGCCAACCACCCGCAACATATTGATCGTAGGCTTCTTTAAAGCCTTTTGGTGTGGTTACTTCGGAATTGTCAAAATGACAGCCTTCTAAATCACCTGATAAATTGATTGGTGCTAAAACTTCTTCACACAAACGTGCGCACTCACCAACAATCGCATCAACCATATCGGGAGTTGCATCTGCACCATTACTTAACGTTGTATAATGTGCAGGAAAATCAAACACTTCATTCATCAAAAAGCGCATATCGCGCAAAGGAGCTTTATAAGCTGGCATAAATTATGACCTCAAACGGTGGTTATGGAGAGTGCATAGCACATCATCATATTTAGTGTTTTTATTCTAATCATTTTTAACCACAAACCATTGACAGGTCTGGCCATTTTTTTGGGCATTTCGGTAAATTTTTGGCAGCTTTTGTCCTATCTTTGTCTTTGTAACAAAAGGCTCAGCCCCTAAATACTTTTGTCAAAAAAGCAAATATACTAATTAAATTATTTACAATACAATTGTACAGAAAATATTTTTAAGATAATTGAGCAACTTTGTGAAAACAAGCAACGATACGCAAACAGGCGCGGCAATTTACACTAAGACCATACTCAAAGTTTATGATTTCTGGGTGCATGGTTTTTCTAATCATTATTTGTGGCGTTGTCCAACCACACATTTAGTTGCGTTATATCAACGTTATACCAGCAACAATCATTTAGAAGTGGGTGTAGGTACAGGCTTCTTTTTGCAACGTGTACAATTTACACAATTGAAACCACGTCTTGTGCTCATGGATTTAAATCCGAATACGCTAGAAATTGTCTCGAAAAAACTGCAACGCTTTCAACCTGCAGGTGTGATTAACGATATTTTAGCGGGTCAACAACCCAACTTACCGTTATTTGACTCCATTGCATTTAATTATGTTTGGCACTGTTTGCCTGCCGAAGCCGATAAAGAGCAAGCCTTTGTTAATTTGGCCAAATTTCTACAGCCAAATGGTGTGTTGTTTGGTTCTACCCTATTGGCCAAAGACATACAACAAAATTTACCCGCAAAAGCCTTAATGAAGCTTTATCAACATAAAGGTATTTTTGGCAATCAATATGATGATCTCACACGGCTAGAAACGGCCTTACAACAAAATTTTTCACGTTATCAAATTCAACAAATTGGTAGTGCAGCATTATTTGTTGCATGGAAATAACTTTTACTCCCAACCTCAGAGGCTAACCCCATGACTGAACTTAATACTGAACTTGAACAATTCCGTGACATGGTCAAACGTTTCTTAGACAAAGAAATTAAACCTAATTATGAACAATGGGAAAAAGACGGCATTATTCCACGTGACGTGTGGTTCAACATGGGAGCTAATGGCTTGTTATGTGTTGACCAACCCGAAGAATACGGTGGTGTTGGTGTCTCTTATTTATATTCTATGGTGGTTTTAGAAGAAGCCTCTCGTGCAAACTTTGCCTCTTTAGCCACTGGTTTATCCGTTCACTCCGACATTGCTGCACCATATGTGCAACATATTGGCAATGAAGCACAACGCCAACAATGGTTACCCAAAATGATCAGTGGTGAAGTGATTGGTGCGATTGGCATGACCGAACCAGGTGCAGGTTCTGACTTACAAGCAATTCGTACCACGGCTATTCGCAATGGCGATCATTATGTATTAAACGGTTCTAAAACCTTTATTACCAATGGCCAACATGCCGACTTAGTCATTTTAGCGGCTAAAACTGACCCTAATGGTGGTGCAAAAGGCGTTAGCTTATTTTTAGTGGATATGAATTTGGCAGGTTGTGCGCGTGGTCGTAACCTAGAAAAAATGGGCTTACACTCTCAAGATACGTCTGAGTTATTTTTTGATAATGTCAAATTACCCTTAGACAGCTTATTGGGTGAAGAAGGTAAAGGTTTTGCCTATTTAATGAACGAGTTGCCACGCGAGCGTTTAAATTTAGCGGTGTGTGCGGTTGCTGCTTCTGAAGGTTTATTAGAAGCAACCATTACTTATACTCAAGAGCGTAAAGCCTTTGGTAATCCAATCAGTAAGCTTCAAAACACTCGTTTTACCTTAGCGACTTGCCATACCGATATTGCCGTTAATCGTGCTTTTATTAATCAATGTATTGATCAATATATGGTTGGAAAACTTGATGCTTCCACGGCTGCTGTCGCAAAATTATCCACCACCGATATGCAATGTCGTGTTGCCGATGCTTGTTTACAATTATTTGGTGGTTATGGCTATATGATGGAATATCCTGCTGCACGAGCCTACGTTGATGCGCGTATTCAACGGATTTATGGCGGTACAAACGAAATTATGAAAGAGGTAATTGCACGCTCTTTAGTTGGTCGCTAACACATAAAAACAATTCATCTTCTATCTATCAATTAAGGGCGAAAATTTTCGCCCTTTTTCCTTCTATCTGCCTAGATTATCCAATTATCCTCTACTGATTGACAAAAATATAAAACAGGTGTACTGGATAAAATATAATCGATAACTAAGATTTATATAACATGTGATGTTATTAGGGTCTGTCCCAAAAGTGATTCATTAATTATCAAGAATCAATCCTGATCAGCATCTAAAATGACAATAATATATTAGTGTAAAGCCTACGCTAAAGCTTATAAGTCAGACAATAACAAGAGGAATTTATTATGCGTCACACCACTAAAACGCTGATCCTGTCCCTTATCTGCGCTTTAAGCAGCCCTATTGCCTTGGCTGCTAACGAAGATTTAGACGAATTGCAAACTAAAATTGGTAAAGACTGGGTATTTGTCAAAAACGATCAACGTCATGGTTTTAAAACTTATGCCAAACAAGAAGACGGCAAACGTTTTCGCTCCTTTAAAGCTGAAGCTGTTTTTGATGCCAGCATGGAATCATTTGTTAGAATGATGACAGACTTTGACAATTTGAAAAAATGGACATGGCACGCTATTGACTCCAAATTACTCAAAAAAGTTTCTCCAACAGAATATTACTTTTATGTCACTCATGACTCACCTTATGGCGTACCTGATCGTGATGTTGCCTTACACATGTTAATTGAACCACAATCCAAAGGACGAAGCTCATTAACCATGACCATTCGTGCTGTACCAGACTATATTCCAGAACGCCCACCGTTTGTACGCATGTTAGCCGAAGAAATGAACGTTAAAATTACACCATTAGCCGATGGTAAAATTTATGTTATTAGTGAAGGTTATGTTGATCCAGGTGGAAATATGGCCTCATGGGCAATTAACTTTGTACAGCGTAGTGGGCCTTATGCAACTCTCTTAGGTATGCGTCGTATGTTGCAACAGCCTGAAGTAATCAACTCTAAAACTCCCTTGCCATTTCCCGTCTATAATTACTATAATTACGACAATCTCCCTTAATAGTCCTACAGCCCAACTATACTCAGTTGGGCTGCCTCCAATTTGAGAGTCTACTATGCTAAAAAAGTCTACTATGCTAAAAAGAAGTCTCTTTGTAGTAATGTTAATATCATGTATTGCAGGTAATTATAGTTATGCCGAAGATGATGACCTTGAACATTTACAAGTCAAATTGACGAATCAATGGCAACTGATTAAAAATGATAAACGGCATAATATAAAAACTTATGCAAAACAAGAAGATGGTCATCGTTTTAGATCATTTAAGGTAGAAAGTACCCTAAATAGTTCAATGAAAAACATTGTGCAACTACTTGCTGATTTTGATAATTACAAAAAATGGTATTGGGAAACCAAAGAAAGTAAACTTCTTAAGACTATCTCACCGACTGAACACTATATTTATATGGTTCATAATTCGCCCTATGGACTTCCAGATCGTGATGCGGCAATCAGAATTAAAGTCATACCACAAACACCAGAAAAAGCTCAGCTTGCATTTTTGATTGAAGCTGTTCCTGAGTACTTACCCATCAAAAAAGATTTAGTACGCATCCCAGCAGAAGATATGCTCATTACATTAAAACCTATCAGTGCTAATAACGTACAATTAATAGCTGAAGGTTATGTCGATCCAGGTGGTAATTTTCCTAATTGGGCAAATAATCTCATCCAACGAACAGCTCCCTACACTATTTTAGTAGGTTTAAAACGTATGTTGGCAAACAATCAAAATAACGCCAAAATAGATATTCCATTTCCTGTGTATGAAATAAACTATTACCAATAAATAACCTTTTTACCTACAATTCGTTAGCTTATTGCAGATACTCTTGACAGCGATTACTTCTCAAGAGTAATTTGCCACACTATGGTCAAGCCATAGGATAACAACAATGCTTAAAAAATTAACAATCTGCGCTTTTGCCAGTCTTTTACTATTACCAATTCCCCATGCTTCTGCCGAACCTAATGATTTAGACGAATTTCGCAGCAAATTAAGTAACGAATGGTTATTAGTCAAAAACGACCGTTTGCGCAAAATTAAAACCTATGCTCGTTTGGAAGATGGCAAACGCTATCGCTCCTTTAAAGTTGAAGCGACTTTAGATACCAATGTTGAATCACTAGCTCGCGTTTTGTTAGATTTTGAAAATTATACTCGTTGGTTTTGGAAAACTCGTGAATCCAAACTGATTCGTCAAAACTCTCCAACCGAATATGTTGTCTATATGGTACACGATGCCCCCTATGGCTTACCTGATCGTGATACTGTAATTAAAGGTATCATTGAACCTCAGGGCAAAAATAAACCTTATGTGACCTTACGCGTGACAGCTATTCCTGACGCCCTACCTGCCAAACCACCACTCGTGCGCATGGTCGCCGAAGAAATGACTATCAAATTTACGCCATTATCTGATAACCAAGTTGAAATGACAACAGAAGGATATTTTGATCCAGGTGGGGTAGTGCCAGCATGGGCGGCTAATTTTGTCCAACGTAATGCACCATATGCTGTGTTATTAGCATTACAACGTATGACGCAACGCGAAGAATATGCCAAAGGCAAAACACCTTTGCCATTCCCCATTTATAACGCCAATAATCTTCCTTAATGAACGCTTATTTGCATACACTTATCTCAGTAGTAACAATACGTTCAATATTAGGCGTATTGTTATTAAGCTATTTAAATTTATCCAACGCTGATGATGAAGATTTAAAATCGCTACGACCCACTTTGGGGGTGGAATGGATACAAGTTCATAACGATAAACGACACGAAATAAAAGCTTATATTAGACGTGAAGAAAACAAACCTTTTCGCTCGTTTAAAGCCGAAATTATGCTCAATGCTAATCTAACAACTTTATCAAATGTTCTTTTAGACTTTCCTAATTATCATAAATGGTACTGGAAAGCTAAAGACGTTCAATTATTAAAAAAGTTTCGCCAACACGTTATTTAATTTACCTTATTCACGATATTCCCTACGAACTTCCTGATTTAGATATTATCTTAGATGCTGTTATCGAACCTCAAACAGCTCATAAAAATTATCTTACTATTAAGGTTTCAGCGTTACCTGATTATTTACCTGAGCGCCCACCTTTACGTCGTATGAGTGCCGAGGATATGAGTATTCGCATTACACCTATTGGCAAAGATAAAACACTCATGGAAATCCAAGGCTATTTTGAGGTTAGCAACACCATATTACCTGCATGGGCAGCCAATATGATTCAGCGTTCAGCTCCTTACACCGTATGTCTACAATTAAAGCGAATGACCAATCTACCTGAATATATTCATAAAAAGTCTGATATAGGTTTTCCCATTTACGAATTTGAAACTCACTAATCAAAAAGTCTTCTTTTTTATATAAACCAACTCCGCCTCAAAATGTAATAAAAATTACACTATAATTAGTAATAAAAAATACAAAATAAGCATATTTTTATTAGAATCTCTTCTGCTTTTTTGGAAGTTATCTACTAAATTGACTTATGTTTACCTCAAAAAATATTTTTTAAAATTTAAATTACCCTCACTTTATGTTTTAATTTTTCTATTAAAATCATAAATATAACATTTTATCATCCAATAAAATTGTGCAAAAATCAAACGATTTTCGTGATTTTTAATGCAAATTTTAGCCAATAAAAAAGCCTAGCTTTAGGGTAAAACTAGGCTTTGGAGTTATATGGAGATTATTGGTCATTCGCCAAAAAGTTATGATTATTTTCCAATACAGAAACTAAAAATATCTATATAACCATTGATAATACTAGATTTACCTTAGTATAAAATTTAATTTAGGGAACACTTTAAGGAACAAATATCTATAACAAGCTATATTCAAACAACTAAGAGACTCAATTAATCAGTACCGTTACATCTAAATTGATTGTATCAATATCTTAAGCAATTAAAGTCTAACAGATTAAGCTTTGTAGGGCTTTATGATGCCATTCTAGGACTATCATTTTTTAAGCTTTTACCCGAAAAGCTTAAAAAGCTGCCTTTAGCGCAAAAACGCCTCTCTTTAGCCTGCATCAAAACGCATCATTTTGCGTCAATTTGCATCAGCTTAACCACTCCATAAAGCCCTACCCCCTCTTACAGCTATAAGGCTTAGGCTAATTGCATCACTTGCATTAAAAGCGACCTATTTAGTGGGCAGGCGTGGCGGGGTCACAACTGCTTTTTTTTATCTTTTTTCTTTTTATTAATTTTTATAAAAATTATTTTTCTTTAAAAAATTATCTTTACCAATTTTTTATTTTTTATAGTATAAAAAACCGCCATCTAAGGCGGTCTAAAAGGTCGTTACTAGGATTAACCTGCTTGTTGGCTATTAAAGCGTTCAAGATGCAACTGTGTGGCTGTTTTAGGCTTAAATTGACTGCCATTGATAGGCGATAACGGCTCTAAGATTAACTCTTGACGCACATCATCATAGCCATCACTGACAGGCAAGTCTTTAATTACCCCCTCAAACAAGCCAAGTAAAAAGCTTGCTGTTTGTTGTGTTGCGGTATTTAAGTAATCTTTTTGGCCTTGAGCCGTTGCATCTCTGCCATACATCTCAACAACCTTATTTAGATTGTGCTGCTTGATATGACTTAAGTGCCACGCTAAGGTTTTTGCTTGTGGCAAGGCTAATAACTCCGCTATGGCTGTTTGTGCTGTCATTTCGTCATACAAGCTAATTGCTAAGTTATGCGCCTTGTTATGCTCCACAAAGGCATCATAAGCGGCTTGGCCATGTTGTTTAACAATCGCCTCCGCCTCTACAGCAATCTTATCAAACTCCTCTGCTAAGGCATTACTATCCGTTTCCTTTTGACGTAAAGCATTTATTTCTTTGGTTAATGCGCCATCATTTTTACGTAATAATTCGCGCCATGATGCACCTGCTTGCTCTGCTTCACTACGCGCGGCTTGTGCTGTTTTACGGTGTTTTTCGACTTTGGCAAGCACCGCTTGATAGGCAGATTTTTTCTCAATAAAAATCTGTTTTGCTGATACGTGGCTATTGATAGCGTCCTGTATATTTTCGGGTAAATGGCTAATTGTGTCGTTCATAGTTTAATACCTATTGTTGCGTTAAAAAATTAAAACCGTCTAATTTTTAGCCTACCTACATAGGCCATTATATTTGCTTTATTGGCTTTTTTGACACCTCCACTTACTCTAAAAGCAAAAACACTAATTGACCTAAATGACAAAAATAACTCTCTAATTTTACTGTGTGTGTACCCCCCCTCTTTCTCTCTCTCTAGTTTTGGAGCTGGTACACTGGGAACATGGGAACAAATGGCTATAAGCCTTGATAATACTAGGCCGTCTGTTCCCAAAAAATTTTAAAAAGTTCCCAAAAATGTACCAGTTCCCAATAAAAAAAATGGGACAAAATCTAAAAATGCTTTTTTTGGCACAAAAATCCCCTGTAAGCATGATTATCTTTTTTGATAGTCGCCTACTAAAAAAATATATCTATTGGCTTAAATGACAAAATATAACTAGATTTTTACTCCAGTTTTTCGGGGTCAATCACGATAAAACGGTCAGCCCCACCAAAAGGAAAACGAAATCTTTTTTGTGGCCTATCGTTATCTTTCATGGCTAATGCGCCTATCACCTCTAGGGTTTGAATAATGCGTTTTAAGCTATACCCTTGTGCCGCTTCTTTGAGTGCCGCATTATTAAAAAGATAGAGTTTTTTGCCATCTTCAACACGGTAATACCCTGCTCGATTGTGAACAATGCTAGCAAATTTATCGCCAATATTAGAAAAGCGGCTATCACCATGTTTAGCAATAAAATCGGCTAAGGCTTGGGCTATTTGCTTATCTTCGCTGTTACCATGACCAACGGTTGCCAACCACTCATTAAACAATAATTGACAGGCATTTTTTGCCGTACCAACAGGCCACGATAACACGCCATAACGGATTGCTAACTCACCAGCTAACGCCATGACCGCAAAACGGTCAGCCACACGGCCTGCCTGTGGGTTTTGTGCGTCAAACCCTTTTCGCATATCGGTAAACGCATTTAGATAAAAACTATCGTCTGTTTGTTTTAACAACTGTTCGACCATTGCCGCCCCTGCATGACCATAATGTTGACGGCATGATTTTGTTAATTGACTGTGAAATTGTTGACCGTCGGCTAAACCGTGTAGATAATCAAACGCCTTATAGGTGCGAGTGCCTGCATTTATATCGACCATGCGTAGCTCTGCCCCTGCATGGGCAGGGCTGCCAGCAATAGCCGCGTGTTCGGATAACGAACGCTCACCGCTCGATAAGGCAAGCACACGCCATGTTAATTTGGCGCGGCCTTCTCGCTCACGGGTCATGGTGCTTTTGCCTATGCCATTAGCAATCGCATAGGCCATTTCTTGCACTTTGTAGGGGTCGGCACGTTTAATTTCATCTAAAATTAATACTGTGTCATTACGTGAAGCGGCCTCAATTTCGATACCGCCTTTGGTTACATCCCATGAAGCGGCAAAACTATCAGGGTGTCCCCATACCGAAGCGGCAACCTCTTGGGCTAAAGATTTACCGCTAGATGAGTCCCCGACTAGATGTACACCACCGCCCTTGATACTCACCTTAAACAACAATGTGCCTGCTAGAGCGCAACAAACTGACAAAATTAAAACAGGATTGCCCACGCACAATAAAGAAACAGACTTTTTCCAGTCCTCTAATGTGCCTTGAGTAGAAAAAATAGTAGCTGCTCTACCTGAGTCTTGATAACGAACCTTATTACCGCCTAACACTTGATTAGGTAATACAAATGCACCTGATTTGTGCCAGCCTGTTTTATAGGTTGTTTCTATAATCGTGTGCATTTGCTGCATAGCAATATAGTTAATAATGGTCTTTCTTTTAGGAAAATTAACCGTTAAGCCTTTACCCATTAATACCTTTAAAACCTCCTCACCGCTGCCTGCAATCGCCTCCATTGGCATAACCCATTCATTAAATTTACCATGATGATAAAAGCGCAATAACCGCCCTACTTTACCGTCATCGGTGCTTATGGTTTCGGCTTCAACAGATAAAGGTGTACATAACCATTCATCAAAGGGAACACCTTCACTATCTGGGTGATTATTGTGTTTAATACCGTGTAGCCATACCCCTGATTTATAAGGCTTACCACCTACAATCACCTCTTGTTGATACATGGCATAATATGGCCGCTCTTGAGGCTCTAATTGTGCTTGAGCCTTTAAGTCGGTTGTTGGTTGTGTCAATTGATTCATGCACTTGCTCCTTGTTGCATTTGCCACAAAGCAAGGTCATTAAAATCGCTTAACTCAATAGGTGCATGGCTTGGCCATTCGGGAAATATAGCTAATGCGCCTATTGCTAAGGCGGCATCATTGGCCGCTTTTCTGCCTGCGTTATTAGGATTTTTGCGGTCGTCATCGCCAGCAATAATAATTTCTAAACTATCGCCATAACGCGCTCTAAAAGCTAAGGCAACCTCTTTTAAATTGCCTGCATTTAAGGCGCAAGCAATCGCGCTAGTGGTTTGTTGATGCAAGGTTGCACCTGTTGCCCACCCCTCACAAATATAAAGCGGTTTGCGTGTATCAATACGACCTATAGGCGAATAACAGCCTTTTACCTGCCCACCTGCCAAAAAGCGTTTTTCGCCCTGTACGTTAATTTGCTGTAAATTGACTAACTCGCCCTCATAGCAAACAGGCACTAATAAAGACCCTTGTTTGTTTTGGCGTAAACCATGTGCAAAGACAAACTTTTTTACTAAATAGGGGTGTTGATGATTGGCTAACTTAGCATTGTGCCATAGCCATTTGGCTTGTTCTTTGGCGGCTTGGCGGTCGTACTCTTCCATTGCTTGAGCCTTTTGTTTACGCTCTTGAGCCGCTTGTAAATTCGCTTCTTGTTTAGCTTTATCAACCTTATAGGCTTGACCTGATTGAGCAAATAACCCTAAACCTAAACGGCTATCAATCGCTTGTGCGGCCTGTAATTGTGGGCAACCTTTTAAGTAGGCATATAAGCCAACTAAATCACCACCCTTAGCGGTATTATCGGCAAAATCATGCCATTTACCCGATATTAAAGACACGCTAAAAGAGCCTGCATGACGGTCGCCACGTACAGGGTTTTTAGCTATCCAATCGTTTTTATGACGTTTACCATCGGGCAACCATTCAGGCACTAACATAGCAGAATGGTTAAGCGCACAAGCAGCCACTTGACGAATACTATTAATTAGGGTGCTATTAGTCGTCATGGCTATGCTCCTTTTTTTGATTATGGGTATGCAGCTTGATATTGTTTAAAGCCTCTGTTAAGTCATTGCTCAAGGTACAAAGCAGAGTTGCCAATTTGTCGGCACTTAAATCTAGGGGGTAATCATTGCGTGTTATTGCACTCGATAACGCACTTAAAACGTGTAAATGGGCATCAATGATATTCAATTGACGCATTTGTTCTTCGGTACAAATAAAATCGGTCTTAGTCATGGCCTTGCTCCTTGTTGGCTAACAAAGGGGCATAGTCGGCCTCTCTGTTTTCTATCAAGTCACGGTATTTGGCGAGTAGTCTCAAACGTTGGTCGTACCGCTCGCTAGTCGGTTTAATATCCTCAAAAGTGACTTTTTTCTCATTGGTAAATAAACGCGTCACAGTATCACGCAATAAGTGGTGAGCTAATAACAACTCTTTGAGCAACAAAGGGGCATCGGCCATTAACTGTGCCGCTTGTTGTGCGTTAATGTTTGCTTGTGTGACAGTATCGTTAACTATCGCCAAGGTTTCGCCTTTGGCTGTTAATACTTGCCAATACTCGCCCTCTAAAGGTTGGGCTTGCCATGCTAAATCGGTTAATTGCACTAAGTATTGACGCATGGCAGGCGAATAATTTTTTGTGCTTTTACGCGCGGTTGGTTGACGTGGACTCATGCTTGCACCCCCATTGCTAAAATCGCTTCTACCGCGTATTTGTTGGGGTTGGTGCGTAGTTTCCAGCCTTTAGGGTGATGGTTGTCATGCTCGACTAGCGAATAGTCGGCTAAAGCCACTAAATAACGTTGAATAGAACGTAAATCACGCTTAATACCTTGTGCCTTAAAAGCCGCTAATAGCGTGCTTGTGTGGGTATAGGTATCAGGATTAAGATTTTGTAAAATACAAATAACGGCGGCCAGTGTTTGGCTAACACTAGACGGATTTTGGGCGGCGGTTGTCATGGTGGACGTTCCTTTGATGATGAATAAGCCATCACCAAAAGCGACCAAGCATCGGGTGACGGGCTGTACAGGGTTGGTCGACCAGTCAAAGGGGCTGGCAGGCGCGAACGCCTCCCCATACAGTCCATCAAAAAGATAACGCTGTATGGCACGCACAAAAAAACCGCAAAGCGCGGTTGTGCGCCTTTGACAACAGGCGACCAAGCCTGCCTGACCATGTGGGTCAGTGGCGTCATTATTGGCCGCGTCTGTGGCTGTCGTCAAGTAGGTAAATAAAATATATTGTAATAGAGAAAAATTTTCGCTAGTATTATTTGCATGACTACCGTACACCATGCCAGTAACTGGAAAATCAAAATTTACCCCGATGACCATGCGCCGCCGCATTTTCATGTACAAACGCCTGACGGTGAATCGTTGGTCACAATTGACGGTTTGCAGATATTGGGTAAAGGTGCAAATGCAAAAGCCCTTAAAGCAGCATTGGCTTGGGCAAGTCAAAACATTGACCACCTCAAGCAAGTGTGGCAACAACAAAATGAGAGAGGCTAAACGATGACTAGCAAAATGCAAATTGCGGCTGTAGAAGTCTTGGCCGCCTATCAAATTCAAATTACATGGCACAATGGCAAACAAAATACTGTTGACTTGGGCGCGTATATTCAGCGTTTTGTCGTGCTGCAACCGCTCAAAAAAAGCAGTATCTTTAAACAGGCGCAAGTAGGTGAATGGGGTTTTGATGTCACATGGGGCAATGATATTGAGATAGCCGCCAGTACCTTGTATCGCCTCGCACTGGAACAACACGGCGATATTATGCCCACCGTTGACTTTAAGAATTGGATGACGACTAACAAACTGTCTTTGACCACCGCCGCTCAAGAATTGGGCTTGTCTAGGCGTACCATTACCGCCTACAGTAGCGGTGCGGCCTTGATACCTAAGCACATTGCTTTGGCTTGTAAAGGTTGGAACAGCTTGCACCAAGCTGCCTAAAAACTGATTGACTGGCATACACATTGTGCTATGCTCCTTTTGCTACAAGACGATTAGTTTTTAATAAATAAGCCCGATAGTGTTAGCGCATTATTCGGGCTTTTTAATGCCAATATCCCTACTCGGTTAAAGGCTCGTCTTGTGGTGGCTCAAAACACATCACCCCAATACAGCCAGTGCTAGTCTCAATCACTTGAGGCGCATTTAAAATTGAATTTGAGGTGTTTGCATTAGCTAAAGCTTCTAGCAAGGCAGGCACATTTTCTGTACGAACAATCACTTTTTGATTAGCTGCCTTAATCTCTACACATTGGCCTAAACATTTAGCGGTAATCATTCCCACAACACTCGGTTGACCAACTTTGGGACGTGGCGATTCACCAACAGCCAAATTTATAGCTGTTATTAAGGCATCACGTGCGGCCACATTGATAGATAAATAATACTTGCCATAATTTTCGTTGACTTCGACTAATAAATTCATTTTGACCTCAAAGCATTTTTTAGGCGCAAAACTCCCCTATAAGCATGATTAGTGCTTTTTTTGCGCTATTTAATTGGGGGTTAAGCGTAGGGTTTAGCAGTCTGTTTGAACGACTTCACTAGCAGTAAAAAAAGGCTTTTGTTCAGGTGACAAAATAGCATCTGTAGGCTTGATAGAACGGCTAAAGTTAGCGCGTGCATCGGGCATAAACGTTACCAACATAATGCCGCTATTAGTCATTTGTTGAATGTCTTGATTAGGGGCTTTTTTGGCCTGAATTAATGCCTTTTCAAGTGCAAGAGCATCTTCACTCGATAGCGTTAAAGTTTGGTTATTGGCTTTAATAGTCACAGTACCCATGTTTATTACTCACTTTAAAAAGTTAAATTACGCTGATTTTTGATTGCGTTTAGCAACCTTATCAGCAATCCACGCGTCAATCTCACTACATAACCAAGCAACAGATTTACCCCCCAACGGTACAGGTTCAGGAAAAGTACCTTTTCGGATACCATCATAAATGGCCGAACGGCTTAAACCTGTTTTATGCTCTACTTCGACACGTCTTAATAAACGGTCGCCTAAATTTGCGCTATGTACCGCTTTAAAAATTGGTACGTTTTGCGGTTGTGCTTGCATTGTCGAACCCCTTCATTGCACACATTTACGGTTAAAGCTTGCTAGATAGAATCCGTACAGTTCCGTATAGATTCACCTAGCTTCACTCGGTAAAGCTATTGTGTATGAGGCAAAAAAAAATTCTATTCGATAAGGGTTATAAATCAGAATTACAACGGAGAATGATAAAAAATGCTTTTTTGGGGGTCATGGTTATGGATAAGCTTAACAATAGAAGTGGTGTTTAGCTTTTTAGTTAGGCTTTTAGGGTGTGATTTAGAACTTACAGGGAGGTAACTAGAGGGTAACCATGAGGTAACTCCAAAAAAGTATTTTTTATAACTTATTGTTTTTATATAGATTTTGTTTTTGTGTTGGTTACCATTGGTGACGGTAACCAAGTTACCATAAAGTTACCAAAAAGTTACCTTTTGTCAAAATCTCTGTAAGCCTTGAGGCTCTAGGCTTAGAAGCCTATTTTATTTGACTGGTTACCTTTGTTACCTCTTTCCCATGACCCCAAACTTTTAAAAAGTGTTCTTATATCATTGCCAAAAATTGTATTAAAAATCAGCAAAATGAGCTTTAAACACTAAAAATTGATGATTTTTATATCTAGTGCTATGAGGTTTTTTTATTTTTTTAGGATAGGGGGTCAAAAAAATAGGTAACAAGGTAACCGTGCTTTTTAAACAAAACTAAAAACGGATTAAACTTGATAAATTTTATAGGTGTAGGCCCTCTAAATAATCGGTAATTTGTGTATGTACTTGGCTAGCATGGTTAGGTATTTGAGTGCCTTTGCAATAGCCAAGATGCAAAATTAACGCAGACTCAGCCTCTTTTAATAAATCATTGGCTTTTGCGAGTTGTTCTTTTAGCTGTTCTATTTGAGCAAGTAGGCTAACTGTATCCACATAAATCTCTTTTAGATAGGCTTTTCTTTTGTTGACCATGAAAAATGTAGAACTCATGTTGAAAAATATTCATTTTTTCGACACGTTTTAAAAATATGTCGATTTTTTGCCATTTTTTAAACATGACATTCTAAAAATATCTAGCCGATACTATTTTTTATCATCTAGTAAGGGAGGATTTTCTAATTTCTTAACAGCAACATTACCTAGTAAAGAGCGAAGCTGACTAATCGCCAATTGATTTAATATACTTAAGCGTGTTGACGCATCATGGCCTTGTTGTATCAGCAAAGCATTTTGACTTTCAAGACTTGCCATTACCACTAATTGCTCAATAGTTGCATAATCTCTAATATTGCCATCAGTCTTATCAGAGTTTTTCTCTCTCCATTCTTTAGCAGTCATCCCAAACAAAGCCTTGTTTAATAAATCTGCTTCATTAGCATAAACAAACCCCTCTTGAGCTTTACTAATAGCTGGAGGAATAAGATTAGCTTTAATCGCATCAGTATGAATACGATAATTAGCTTTAACCAAGGTGCGGCGAATATTCCATTCTAATTGTCCACTTTGAGCTTCGGCATCTTTAAGTCGTTGAAATTCCTTGATTAAATATAGCTTAAACTCAGGACTCAACCATGAGCCAAACTCAAAAGCAATATCCTTGTGGGCAAATGTGCCACCGTAACGGCCAGCTCTAGCAACTATTCCTATAGCATTAGTTTTTTCTGCCCACTTCTTAGCAGACATCACAAATCGATTAAGCCCTATTTCACTTTTAATTTGGTGTAATTCCACCAAATTAAAATTTGGATTATTTAGACGCTCCCAAACACTCAAAAACTCAATAGTATTTTGATTTTGCAGCCAATTTTTAATAAGTTGCTCTTGCCCATCAAATCCCTGCACCATATCCGTCAAACTTATGTAGTCTTCATCATCC
>NZ_CALETI010000316.1 GCF_937920075.1 uncultured Agitococcus sp. | reverse complement strand
GCACCAGTATTTTTGCCCGTAAAAACTACTTTTATCCTGACCTACCCAAAGGTTATCAAATTTCACAATTTGAACACCCTATTGTTGGCAAAGGTCATTTGGATATTGTTTTAGAAGATGGTAGCACCAAGCGTATTGGCATTACGCGCGCCCACTTAGAAGAAGATGCAGGCAAGTCGTTGCATGAAGATTTTGCAGGCATGTCAGGCATTGACTTAAACCGTGCAGGCACACCGTTATTAGAAATCGTCTCCGAACCCGATATGCGCTCGGCTAAAGAAGCCGTTGCCTATGTCAAAGCCATTCACTCAATTATCCGTTATTTGGGTATTTCTGATGGTAACATGGCTGAAGGCTCGATGCGTTGTGACTGTAACGTGTCTTTGCGTTATAAAGGCGAAGAAAAGTTTGGCACACGCCGTGAAATCAAAAACGTTAACTCCTTTAAGTTTATTGAAAAAGCGATTAACAGCGAAATTGAATGGCAAATGGACGAATTAGAGTCTGGTCGTGCCATTCAACAAGCAACGGTGTTGTATGACCCAAACACCAACAAAACCCGCGCCATGCGTAGCAAAGAAGAAGCGAATGATTACCGCTACTTCCCAGACCCCGATTTGTTGCCTGTGGTGGTAAGCGAAGAGATGATTAACACGGTTCGAGCAACCTTGCCCGAATTGCCCACCGCTAAAAAAGCCCGTTTTATCAGTGATTACGCCTTACCTGACTATGATGCAGGAGTATTGGTTGCTCAACGCGAATTAGCCGACTATTTTGAAACAGTAGTTAAAGCCGCCAATAATCAAGCTAAACAAGCTTCTAACTGGGTGATGGTAGAGTTATTAGGCGCATTAAACCGTGCCGAAAAAGACATCACCGAATCGCCAATTAGTGCTGAACAATTAGGTGGTTTGATTAATCGTATTAATGACAACACGATTTCGGGCAAAATTGCCAAACAAGTATTTGGTTTTATGTTTGACTCTCAAGGCAAATCTGCTGATGAGATTATTGCCGAAAAAGGCTTAAAACAAGAAACCGATACAGGTGCTATCGAGGCGGTAATTAACGAAGTTGTTGCAGCTAACCCACAACAATTAGCCGATTATCGTAGCGGTAAAGACAAATTGTTTGGTTTCTTTGTCGGTGAAGTGATGAAACGCTCCAAAGGCAAAGCCAACCCTGCACAAGTCAACGATTTGTTGAAAAAAATCTTAGCAGGTTAAGAGCAAGTCCCCTCTTGAGAGGGGATTTAGGGGTGTGTAGGTCTAAAATCAGTACTTTATTATCTATTTTAACCCACCCCTAGCCCCTCCAAGGAGGGGAATTTCATCGTTATAGTCTCAATGTTAGCCTTTTTAAAAGATGTGTAGATACCTATGTCATCCATTAAGCAGATACCTGACGGCGTAAGTACTTCACTGCCTCCAACATCCACCATGTAATACACAAGGCAACAATCAGCAATAAAAACGGGATTATCGTTGCTAATAACGCGCTTTGTTGTGCAGCCAATACCACATACACCACATAAACGACATAACATACTAAAAATGCCACACCATCCAAACGTGTAACTGTATAGTTAGCCAAAAAGACAGGTAAACAAGCTAAGGCCACCAAAATCATCACGGGAATATCAACGAGTAGCGAAGTGTGTGCAACAGGTAAGCCTTGTGGCGCAACCATACCAGACAAGCCTAATACTGCCCCAATATTAAAAATATTACTGCCTAAAATGTTACCAACGGCAATGTCACGCTCACCTTTTAAGCTCGCCATGACACTGGTTGCCAATTCAGGCAAAGAGGTACCCACAGCAACAATGGTTAAACCAATGACTAATTCACTCAAACCAAAATATTTGGCAATCGCCACAGCGCCATCAACCAACCATTGAGAGCCTAATACCAACATTGCCAAACCCACAATAATTAAAATAGCGTTTTTCCATAAAGGTTGTGGTGGCTCAATATCGTCTGCGCCTTCAACCACTGCAACGCCCTCTCTCCGTGCTTCTCTGATTAAAAAGACGGTATAAGCCACAATCCCTGCAAATAATAAGACTCCATCTATACGGCTAATCTGACCATCAATCGACATTAGCAACACAATTAATGAGGCATAAATCATAATAGGAATATCAAATTTAACTAATTGTTTTTGCACTACTAAAGAAGCTGCAATTGCCGATAAACCTAAAATCAATAACACATTACAAATATTGCTACCCACGACGTTACCGACAGCAATCTCTGCCGAGCCTTTGAACGCCGACGATACACTCACTGACATTTCTGGTGCGCTAGTCCCAAAAGCAACCACGGTTAAACCAATCACTAAAGGGCTAATGCCTAAAGAGCCTGCCAAACTTGATGCGCCTTTCACTAAAAAATCTGCACCAAACGTCAGTATCACTAAGCCTGCTATTAATAATAGTATGGTTATAAAATCCATCGTTGACCTCGCTGCTGTAAAACATTAAGTGAAAAACTTAGTACCAGCAATTGTCATCTGTAACAAAGTGGCTGAATAGTCATCTAATGTAACATTCAGAGGATTTTACAAATGAAACTAATCACCCTTTATAACCAATTTCACAATACTCTATTTAACTACCTAAAACATCTTGATGGTCTTGCCCCACTTGCTTTAAGACTTTATTTAGTGCCGATTTTTTGGATGGCAGGCTTTCATAAATACCAAAGCTTTGCTGATACTGTTGATTGGTTTGGTAATCCTGATTATGGTTTAGGTTTGCCCTTTCCGTGGTTAATGGCATTTTTGGCGACCAGTGCCGAACTGGCAGGTGCAGTGTTATTAACGCTTGGTTTAGCGACTCGCTGGATTAGCTTGCCATTAATGGTCACCATGATTGTCGCCATTATTACCGTTCATTTACCTAATGGTTGGCAAGCAATAGCTGATCCAAATGCGCCTTTTGCCAATCAACAAGTGATTGACTCGACCGAAAAACTGGCCAAAGCACGAGAGTTATTACAAGAGCATGGCAATTATGATTGGTTAACATCCAGTGGTAATTTTGTCGTGCTTAATAACGGCATTGAGTTTGCCACTACTTATTTAATTATGCTGTTATGCCTATTTTTTACAGGCGGCGGCCGTTATGTGAGTGTTGATTATTGGTTAGCCAAATTTTTGCAACAAAAATAATTTATTTATTTTTTATAAGCCGCTGACAAATGGTAAAAAACCTGTAAAATCCGCGTCTTTTATGTGGATTTAGGTTTTTTACCATGCAGACAGTGCCATTTACCCTGACAGACAAAGATGTCGAAAATTTTACCCAAGAAATCATGGCACTGCGCCGAGCTGCTAATGAAAGAATGAGTATAGATGATTTTAAACATCTAAAAAAAATTGAGCGTTGGGGTAAATTATCAACATTGGCCGGTTATGGCACCGCATGGATCGCACCTAATCCTATTTCTGCATTTTTAATGAGTCAAGGTAACGTCACACGTTGGACAACCATTGCTCATCATGTATTACACAAAGGCTTTGATAAAATTGAAGGCATTCCAGAGCGTTATACCAGTAAAGGCTTTGCCAAAGGCTGGCGTCGCTTTTTAGATTGGAATGATTGGATGTTGCCCGAAGCATGGAGTAACGAACACAACAAACTCCATCATTATAACTTAGGCGAAGCGGCTGACCCTGATCAGGTAGAATTAAACTTAGAATGGTTACGTGACTCTAAACTGCCTATGCCATTGCGTTATGCGGTTGTTGCCTTATTTGCGGCAACATGGAAGCCGTTATACTACGCTCCAAATACCTTAAAGCACTTAACAAGCACCAAAAATAATGTTTTAGGTGAAGAGCGTGACTCCGCTACCCTAACCCAATTAGCATTATGGAATCCCTTAAATCCTGCTGCTCGTGATTTGTGGTCGAAGTGTTTGTTGCCTTATATCTTTGTTAAATTTGTTTTAATTCCCTTAGCATTTACACCATTAGGCCCAATTGCGGTAATTAATGTCTGGATTAATACGTTATTGGCCGAAATTATTAGCAACCTCCATGCCTTCTTAGTGATTGTGCCCAACCATGTGGGTAATGATATTTTGTTATTTGAAGATGTTGCCAATAACAAAAGTGAGTTCTTCTTACGCCAAATTACTGGCTCGACCAACTTTAAAACAGGTGGAGACTTAAATGATATGTTGCATGGCTGGTTAAACTACCAAATTGAACATCATTTATGGCCTGATTTACCAATGAGCGAATACCAACGTTTGCAGCCACAAGTCAAAGCTTTGTGTGAAAAATATGGTATTCCTTATGTGCAAGAATCGGTGTGGGTGCGTTTAAAGAAAACCGTTGATGTGATGGTTGGCAATAGCTCTATGCCACGTCAAAAATCGGTGAGTACCAATAAGCGGTCTCAAACAAGCACTCAACACACCAAATCTACTCCAGAAATTATTTCTGCCTAACTACAACGCTTAATTAGGACTCACTCCTACATGGAGTAAGTCCTAAAAATAATGAGTATCAACAACATTTCACAATAATTAAATATTTTTTGTAATTTTACTTCTGATATTGTTTTCAATAATAAGCATAGATATACTCAAAAAATAGCTTAGATTTTCAACAGAAAAAAGACTTACGCATTTCATCAAAATTAGTGCGTTTTGTAAGCTAAAAATCATTAAAAATGATTACTTAGCGAGCAAATAAGCGATAACAGCCTAAGTCCTAAGAGAGCTATATTTTATATAGATTTAGTTTTTAATCTTATATAACAATAACTTAAGATAACATGGAGATAAAATATGAATAAATCTCACTTATTAGGTGGTGGTTTAACTTTATTAGCGAGTTTAATGTTAGCTGCCTGTAATAGTAATGATGATGATAATGCTGCTATACCTGCCGTAGTACAAACTACACAAGTGACAGTAACACCCTCTTTAGGCAAAATTTTAAATGCAAAAGTGGTATTAAAAAACGCTAAAACAGGCGCGA
>NZ_CALETI010000315.1 GCF_937920075.1 uncultured Agitococcus sp. | reverse complement strand
GTGGGTTTCGTTCCTCAACCCACACTACACCTGTTAAAGCATTCTTCCTGTGTTACGTTGCACTTCACACTGGCTACCTCTGTATCATAAGCCTACTTCGCATTCTTATACATAAAATTCTCTAACGAGGTTTCGGCCAAGTTTGTCCAACCCTGACTTAAACGTCTAAAGTCTTTCCAAGAAGCATAAATCTTTTTAAACATCGGGTCGGCGGCGGATAACTCATCATATAACGCAAACGCAGCTTTTTGCCCTGCTTGCATGACATCATCAGGGTAACGATGCAACACCACCCCATGTTGATTCATTAAACGAATGAGGGCTTGCGGATTACGCGCATCATAAGCGGCTAACATCATTTGATTAGCCTCCATCGTTGCCACTTCAAACGCCGATTGCCATGCTTTAGGCAATTTTGCCCATGCACTCTGATTGACATAAAAACTTAACTGTGGCCCTGCTTCCCACCAACCCGGAAAGTAATAATGTTTGGCCACTTTATATAAGCCTAACTTTTCATCATCGTAAGGCCCAACCCATTCACTGGCATCAATTGCACCACGTTCCAAGGCAGGATAAATATCTGCCCCTGCAATGGTTTGGGGAATCACGCCCAAACGCGACATGATTTCGCCACCAATCCCTGGAATACGCATTTTGATGCCTTGTAATTCTTTGAGGCTATTGACGGGTTTTCTAAACCAACCGCCCATTTGCGCGCCTGTATTGCCACCTGCAAAATTAACAATGTTATATTGCTTAAATAACTCGCCCAATAATTGTTGGCCGCCTGCTTGTGAATACCACGCGTTTTGTTGGCGAGCGGTTAAACCAAAAGGTAAACAGGTATCAAAGGCAAAGGCTTTGCTTTTGCCCACATAGTAATAACCTGCGGTGTGGCCACATTCGACCGTACCATTACTCACCGAATCCAATACTTGTAAACCCGGAACTAACTCTCCGCCTGCAAAGACGCGAATTTGAAATTTACCATCGGTGAGTTGCGCCACACGTTTAGAGAGCATTTCGCCTGCACCATAAATAGTGTCTAAACTTTTAGGAAAACTAGAGGCTAAACGCCATTGTACGCTAGCTTGTGTAATAACTGCTGGGGCGGCAAAACTGGCGGTTGTCGCAGTGGCTGCGCCTAAAGCAGCAATTTTTTGTAAGGCTTGACGACGTTGCATGATTATTTACCCTGATATTCTTTGGCAATTTCTTGCATTAAACGGATAGCTTCATCGGCACTGGCTGCTTGGCCACCGACATCAGACAAATCTTGGCTATTATTAAAGGTGGTGCTTTCGCTAGATTCATGGCGAACTAATTCGGGATACATCATCAACACCGCTACCATGGCTAACTGCAAGACAATAAACGGCACTGCACCTTTATATAAATGACTGGTATTAAGCTCTTTGGGTGCAACACTGCGTAAATAAAACAGCGAAAAACCAAACGGCGGCGTTAAAAACGAGGTTTGTAAGTTCATGGCCAACAACACGCCAAACCACACAGGGTCGATGTTAAGTTTATGAATGATTGGCACTAATAACGGCACAACAATAAAGACAATCTCAAAAAAGTCTAAAAACATACCCAAACCAAAGACCATTAAGTTAACCACTAATAAAAAGGCTATTTCGCCTGCGGGTAACTTATCAAATAGATGCTCGACCCAAACATCACCATTTAAGGCTCTAAACACCAACGCAAACAAGCTCGAACCGACCAAAATAAACATCACAAAAGAGGTTAATTTGGCGGTGTTATCTAAGGCTTGATGCAGTAAAGAGGCACTTAAACGGCGTTTGACTAAGGCTAAGACTAATGCGCCTGCTGCACCCATTGCCCCTGCTTCGGTCGGGGTGGCTAAACCAATAAAAATTGTCCCTAACACCAAAAAAATTAACACTAAGGGCGGCACTAAAGCGGCTAATAATTTACGCCATTGAATGGCTTGGCGTGTTTGTTGTTGGGCGGGTAATAACTCAGGTTTGACAATCGCTAAGCCACCAATAAACAGCGCAAATAAGGCCACTAAGGCCAAACTAGGATACATTGCCCCTAAATACATATCGCCAACAGGCACAGTTAAGGTATCCGCCAAGACAATTAACACCAGCGATGGCGGAATAATTTGTGCCAATGTGCCAGAAGCCATAATCACGCCACTGGAAATGGCAGGTGAATAACCTTGACGCATCATCATCGGTAAAGAAATCAAGCCCATCGCCATCACGCTGGCGGCGACAACCCCTGTGGTTGCTGCTAATAATGCGCCAACTAAAATCACCGCAAAGGCTAAACCACCACGCAAACGGCCAAACAGTTGATTAATGGCATCGAGTAAATCTTCGGCTAAACGGCTTTTTTCTAAAATCAGTCCCATTAAGGTAAAAAATGGAATCGCCATTAAGGTTTCATTTCGCATAATGCCAAATAAACGTTCGGGTACAGCTTGCACCAACTCAATCGGTAATGCGCCTACTAATACGCCAATTACCCCAAAAATTAAACCAACTGCCGCTAAAACAAACGCAACAGGAAAGCCCGTTAACAACAATAAAAACAAACTCAAAAACATTAACGGCGCGAGCCAACCCCAATCACCTGTCATGCTCGCTCTCCGTGTTGTAAAATCGCAATACGTTTGCCAATTTCGCTAATCACTTGCAAAATCAGCAAAACAAAACCAAGAGGAATCAGTAGTTTAACAGGCCAACGGGGCAAACCGCCTGCATCAGCAGACATTTCGTTGTGTTGCCAAACTTGCATAAAGTCGTGCCAACCCAACCAAGCTAAACCGACTGCAACAGGCAATAAAAACAAAACATGCCCCGCAATATCAATCCAAGCACGGGTTTTAGCTGACCAACGTTTAGCTAAAACATCAACACGCACATGTTGGTCTGCTTGCAAGGTATAGGCTGCGCCCAATAAGAATACTGCCGAAAATAAGTACCATTGCCCTTCTAAAAAACCATTAGAACCAAAGGCAAATTTGCGCCCGACAGCGGTAAATACCGATAACAAGACAGTGGCTAAAATTAGCCACGCCACTACGCGTCCCACCATTTTATTGAGTGTGTCGATGGCATGACACAGCTTAGTTAATCCACTCATAACATGACAAAAATGAAGATTGAAATGCGGCGAATGATACGCGCTGATGATGGCTTTTTGTACTTTTATTCGTTTTTTCACTGAAGTTTTTTTCTAAAATTGACTTTTTTAGCGCAGAAAAATTTTTAAAAGCGAATGATTATGGGGCGGAGAGTAAGAGATTTTAAGAAGTATCTCTGCAAGAATTAAGCTGAGCTTTTTGCCTAGCTTAATTCTTGTGATAGCCAATTACTTTTGATTAGACAGCTCTTGACAAAATTTAGCATAAATCAAGTCTACTAAGCTTCGTATATAATCCTGACACTGCTTGTCTAAATCATCAAATTTCTTTTCGACTAGATTTTCAGTAGTAGTATCAGTTAGTAATCTAACAGACTAGCATTTAGGATATTTTATTTTTTTAGCCATAAGATTGATTGTTTTAATAATATATTGGGTTGGGGATGTTTCCAAAATTCAGATTGTGTAATAACTGTCTTTTTAGGGCTAATCACCAAAATTTTACCTTTAGCAAGTGCATCGCTACGGGTTTCCCACATCGTTAAAAATGCTTGTTTGCTTAAAACTCTATTCCCCCAACTAGGGTCTGCTAATTGTACATGACTTTCTGAAATACCGTTTAATACCGAAAAATGGCTATCTTTACGATGTTCTAAATAGACAATCACAGGTACTTTTAATTGACTTAATGTTGAGTAGTCTAGTGCTAAACCTTGTGCTTGAAAGCCATACTTTTGAACAACACGAGCCATATCAATAAATGAAGCTTTGCCATCTTGCTTATTCATATCCTCTAAAATTTGTGGCTCGGTATATGATTGGCCATAAAAACCATTTAACAAAGTAGCTAATGCTGCTGCACCACAAGAAAAATCAAAGTCTTGCTTCACCACTTGGCTATCACGGTAATCTTTCCATGTTTTTACTTTAAACTCACTACATACTTGCTGACAAACAGGCAAAGCCGCATAACTGACATTTGCCATCAAAGACAATATGCAAAACGCCCATCTCATTTATTAGTAGCCTGCATTAACAACATCACACGCTCGTTAGCATCTTGCGCCCATTGCTGACTAGCAAACATCATTTCTTGACTAATTTTAGGGGCTTTTTGGGCAATACTTTTGCCTTCAGGCGTATTATAAAACTCAATCGCTTTTTTCATTTCCGCCTCGGTAAATGTGGTGCTATAGATAACTTTTTGCTTTTCTAATATTTCCTTAATATCCAATTCTTCACTGAGTCGCTCAAAAAAATCAGCATGATCGGCAACGACATGAAGCTCGACTCGGGCGTGGGCACCTGCGGCAAGGAAGGCCAGAGCGTGCCGGTGGGTGTGGGCCAGCCCACGCTGCGCATCGACGGTTTGACGGTGGGGGGGACGGCTTGAGGGTTTGTCCCCTGGCGACCTGTCAGGAACCGTCAGAAACCTGTGCTACATTGAGCCCCATGTCTTCGCGCATCGCTTTTTACTTTTTTTATTTTTGGTTCTCGGTCCCCGGCGGACGAGAGGCGAGCGCGTAAGCACCCGAACACCCCTCCCAGGAACCGCCGAAGCTGAAAAGCCCGGCGGTTTTTTTCTGCCCGACCGAAAACCGATTCCAAGCTGTTTCAAATCCAAAGGAGCCCCGCCATGAACAAACCCAGCACCAAGGCCGACGCCTGGTACGCGAATGTCGACAAGACCAGCCAGACCGACGACAAACGCATCAAGGACATCACCGTGCTTCCCCCGCCCGAACATCTGATCCGCTTCTTCCCCATCCACGGCACGCAGGTCGAGTCGCTGATCACCGAAACCCGTCACAACATCCACAACATCATGGCCGGCAAGGACGACCGCCTGCTGGTGGTGATCGGCC
>NZ_CALETI010000314.1 GCF_937920075.1 uncultured Agitococcus sp. | reverse complement strand
AGAGAATAAAAGGAAAAATTTGTGTTATACCAAGTGGGTTAAAAACAGATGAAGAGCTAATTTGTAGAGTACGAGAGCTTAGAAAACAAGCATCTAAAATCGGAAAAGAACTGGATGAGTTGTTTTTTAGGACAAACAAGGCGTGGGCTAAATTTTATGGATACATAGATTAAAACCTAACTATTACACTAACAGGCAACGACCCTAACAACATCTAAAACTTGTGATGATTGTGTGGGGCGTTGTCCTTGTTGAGTTTGATGTTAGATACGCTAACTTTTAACGATGAATTATAGGTTTGAAGCACCTTTGACGCTTCGGAGTATTGATTATGACTACTGGAAATACACAAATTAAAAACCTTAACTTTGGTGAGGCAATCGCACACTTAAAATCAGGTTATCATGTTATGCGTGAAGGTTGGAATGGTAAAGGAATGTTTTTGACTTTAGTACAAGGCAGCAACACTCTAGCAAGCGCATTAAAACTTGGCTACGGTGAATATGTTGGCGAACCGACACTAGCCGATACAGTTTTTATGAAAACTGCTGATAATAAACTTGTGGCTTGGCTATGCAGTCAAACAGATATGCTTGCCGAAGATTGGGTTATTCTTGCCAAGTAGTATCTAACACAGGCAATAAGAGGACGCACCCTCTTTGATGTAAGCATGGCAATGTTGCCAAGATTTGTTTAAAACACAGTAATCAGCTAGGGTGCGTTCCTGCTTGATTGTGATGTTATACACTTTTTACGATGAATGGGAGTTAAGGCGATGAAAGAATTTATTACGGCTGATGCGCTAATAAACTCTGGTTATAAGAAAACAGGTAATTGGTACTTTCACCCAAGCGGAAAAATAAGTGTAAACCTGTTTTCTAATACAATACGCAGTAGCAGACCTGATTTTGTTATAGAACGGAAAGACAACAACATTGAGCTAAAACTCATAAACGACCTATCCGATACACTTTTTAAACTTGGTGTATAACACAGTATATGCGTCCTAATTGACGTAGTTTTTTACGTCATTAGTGACGCATAATCATGTATAACAATTCTACAAACTATTTTGTTGTACACACTCATCTGGGTTATCTTTGCAATATTGCACCCAACCATTAGGGGTATATGACTCCCCACCAAGCACGGGCTTTAGCGTGTTACTTGTCGTGCAAGCCGACAGCATTACTGCCAAGCTAATAACTTTAACCATTTGCCATTGCATAGCATTGACTCCCATGTGTAGGGTAACTCAACAGGACTTATAGGCCAGTTGTAATTATTATCTAAAATAAAACTGCCTTTGTCTGTATCAACCCACAACACACAATGACCACCTCCATCGGGCATATAGCACACGCACAAACCTAGTTTGTCGCTTGGCCAACCTTGTTCTAGCAGCAACTTACGCTTGAGCAAAGCATAATCTTCACAATCGCCAAATGCGGTAGGTAAACACCAATGCTCAGGCTTGCCGTATTGCTGTAAGTCTGTTTTGTAAGTGACTGACGCATTAACATCGCTGTTAATGCGTTCAGCTAGACTATAGCTATTCACCAACTGCTTCTAGCGCACAACAACAACCACGCTCAGCTTGTAAATCTTCAATGACCTCTTGAGTTTCTTCAAACTCGCATTCAACTGTTTCACCAGTAGCAACAAACTTGCCATTCTGTTCAACCAAAATATTATAAATCATGGTGCTTTATACCCCTGTGCGTTAATGTAGGTTTGTGTGCCTGTTGTGATACAAGCTACGTTGAGTGCTGTGTTTGCAGAAGATTGAAGTGGTGTACTGAATATAATACTTTTAATCGGAGCATTTGCAGCTAAATACATACGCCAAATAACAGTTGATGCACCGTCTTTAATAACTATTTCTGACGCTGTGGCGTTAGCGTTAGCAACACTCAAACCTGTTAAATAGTTTTTGATGTTCGCACCTGCCGCAGCTTGCAAAACAACATTAGCAGTATCGGTGATGCCACCACTAGCCGCAGCATATTGCCATTCGTTTTCAGGTATTGAGTTTTGACGAGTAACTAATCTGCCATCAGTTGTCGCAATCGGGCGTACAAATTGAGCATTATTTACAGGTGTTTTGCTTGATGTTCTTCCTTCTGCAGTGATGCCAAACGTGCCAGTGGAGACTCCATTTGCTTCTGCATGTACGCTGTAAATAGCACCCATCGTGGTAACAATGGGTGCTTTAGATAGTGTTCCAACGACTGTAACTGTACCTGAGCTATAAGTGCTGACACGCGCCCTAAAATACAATCCTTTGCGCGAAAACTGTATCATTAGTGCTGTTGTTGATATTATAGAAGTTGACTGATTCCCTATGGAGTTAGTAGTTAATCCACTTGTGCTAACCCAATTCAAATTATCATCACTTGTCTCATAAGTAATAGTGCAACCTGTACCCGCGCTAGTTACTTGAACAGTGATGCTCTCATAATTCAACATTGACGTTGTGAACAATACTGCCGCGCTTGTTGCTGTGCCTGAAACAGCTAGGCCGTCAGTTTGTGCGACAGGCAACGGATTGCTAGAGCCAACCGCTGTGCCGCCAACAGTTTGCGCGACAGGCAACGGATTGCTAGAGCTAACAGTGATTAGTGTACCCGTCTCATCTA
>NZ_CALETI010000313.1 GCF_937920075.1 uncultured Agitococcus sp. | reverse complement strand
CTAGTTAAAAAGGTGCAGGTTGAAAAGGTATATAACGCTTGTTGCCTGTTATATTTGCTCTATCTACCTGTATAACGAGGGCTGTACGCCTTTCTTGTGAGTGTTCACTATTAAGCAATAAAACATCATATTGCTTGCCTAGTTCGTCACCATATAAACAGTATTGCGCGGCCTCTACATGACACAAGGGGCAAGTTAATAAGTGGTTATACAAAAGCTCTTCGGTAGATTTGCCATATAAAAACTCATAAAAATCTGGGTCGGTTTCTTTTAGTGTCTCTTGGTCATTAGCGGCAATGTTTGTGTATTGTGGATAAATTAGCTCACTTTCGCTTATTTCTTGAACACTGTTACACGTGTTACACGGTTTTTTGCTCCCCCCCCTCCCTTCTAAATTGCTGTCTAAACTGTCTAAGCTGTCTAATGCCTCTGTAAGCCTTGCGGCTGTAGGGTTTTCAATTAGACAGTCACTGTCTAATTGCTGTCTAGCACTGTCTAATGGCTGCTCAAAAAACGCACTAATTTGGTTTTTTAGGCTTAAAATGCTCATTTTTTAACCTCTAAGTGTTACACGTGTTACACGAGACTGATTAAAAAACAGACAAATGTTACACGGTTTTTTGCCTGTGTAACATTCCGTGTAACACGATTAAAAACTAACCAACGGTAAGGCGAATATGTAAAAGGCGTTCTTGTTTACCTGCTACGCTTTTTCGGGGCGTTTGTCCTTTACTAAAGACGCTGATAGGGTCAACAAGCCAGCCTTGCTTATGTAAGGCGGTTAAGGCGGTGTCGCGGCCTGTACCATCGCGTACAATGTTTAAGGCGATAGGCAATAGCCAATAATCCCCTTGTGGGCTTCTATAACCGTATAGCGGCTTAATGGTGTCTCTTGGATTATGTTCGGGGTCGGGGTCGGTAAAGTCATGGGGTGAGGTCGGGTAAACTTCAGCAAAGTGTGCGCCATTGTGAGATAGCCATCCTTCTAAATGCTCTATAAAAGTCGTTTGCTCTTTGACACCTTCGCCAAAGCCCACACGCCAGCGACTAAAGGCTTTTTGTGCTACGTCTAGGGCGTGGTTTTCAGGCCATCCCGTTAAGCCAATTTGTGTGGCTATCATGCCTCCCAATGCTAAGGCGGCAAACACTTTGGCGGCGCGTGAATGTTGGTTTGTGCCATTGTGTGAAAACTGGTTTGTTATCTCGCTGTGTGCGTCTCTAAGGGCTTGCAGCTCTTCGGGTTGCTTGAGTAACGCGGTTAAATGCTCAAGATAAGGGCGACACGCTACGCCATAATTAGCGCGTAAGGCGGCATCTAATTGATTCATAAAGGCTTGGCGGTCTTTTTTATCAGTCATGCCTTCTAATACGCCACACCCGTCCCCTGTATCTACGGGTATTTCCAATAGGCGCATAAGTACGCCTGTGGGTAGGTTCTTGGTAAGTCCGATATGGCCTTTGATATTAAACTCACCTGTGCTACAGGCTAATAATTTCCAAGTCTGTGAGGCGCGTAAGGTTATATCGGCTTGGCCGCGTGTTTTGCCTTTGCTATCACTCAAGGCATAGACTGTTTTAATAATATCCTCTTTTTCAGCTTCTCCCATTTCGTCTAATACCAATAAACCGCTTGAGTGTAAGGCGGCCTGTACTTCAAAGCCTGTGGCGGTTGCATTCCATGAAACAATGCGATTATTGCCGTTAGTGCCTTTGGTGCAATTACCCCAAACACTTGCGCCTATGCGTGCGGTGGTGGTTTTGCCGTTGCTACTTTCACCCCATATATGCACGCCACAAGTATCTAAGCCTAAACACTCAAGCAAAGGCGGTGCAAAGCCTAGTAACACGCCTAAACACAATAAGGGATAGGGTGCTATGGGTAGGGTTATCTTAGTGCGCCATGCGTCTAAATCGCCCTTAGTTTCGTAGATATTGGCTCTTTGAATACCGCCTTGATAGTAATACTTGCCTTCGGTGTCGCCTATGACGTTATCAGGTAACACAAAGCAA
Organism: uncultured Agitococcus sp.; assembly: GCF_937920075.1. GTDB lineage: Bacteria > Pseudomonadota > Gammaproteobacteria > Pseudomonadales > Moraxellaceae > Agitococcus. The sequence goes on along the minus strand of NZ_CALETI010000313.1, from coordinate 162 downwards.
TAATCTTCACCTGTCCATCCTGTTGAGCGTTTGCCTATTAAGCGATTGTCGGGGTGTGCATTATTAAGCCATAGGCGTATCTCTTGGCGATAACGGGGCAAGTCTAGCCAGTGGTAGCCTAAATCGCGTAAAGCTGCAAATAAGGTAATACCATCGCCTACA
>NZ_CALETI010000312.1 GCF_937920075.1 uncultured Agitococcus sp. | reverse complement strand
AACACGCACCCCAACTATTTTACTATCAACATCTTTAACCGCTTCAATATCTAAAGCGGGCTGTGCGATTGAGCCTGCAAACAAAATTTGGCCACGTCTGATATTGAGTTTTTGGCCATAGGCTTCATATTTGGCTTCTTTATCGAGTTGAATTTCGCCAATCGCTTGCATTCCACGCTGTTTTTGCTCTTGTAGTTTTAGTTCGCCTGTTAATTTACTTTGCACACCAAAAGCATTAAATAATACATTGTCGCCCATGCGTAAATTAATATCGGCGTTAATATCCCATTGATTCATGGCTTTGGCAACTCTAATACGATCAGGTGTGGATAAATCAACAACACGGACATCCGCAGATAACGGTACTGCTTGGTCGGATAAATTTTGCGGATTTAATAACGCATCTTCAACTAAGGCATCACCTTTTAGCGTCACTACATAGGGTTTGACTTGCAAATTAAGTGATGGACTCACTTTGGCTTTAAACAAGGGCTTTTGAGAGAACTCTAAACGTTGGCCATCAATCTTAAGTTTTAAGGTTGGCTCTTGTGTCCAATCTAGACCACCGGTTAATTTTGCCACCCCTTGACCACTATTTAATTGACCATTAATAGCAGCTTCCTTACCGCGAATACTGGCTTTAATATTGGTATGGCTAAAATCTAATGGCGCATTTTTTGCTAAAATCTCGCCTTCCGTCAAACTGAATTCACCATAAAAATCTGGTTTAGTCATCGCACCATTAACACCACCCGCCAAATTCATTTCGCCACCTAAATAACGAATAGCAGGAAAAAATGGTTTAAACATCGCCAAATTAACTTTTTCTAATACCATCGCACCATTAATAGTATAGGGTTGTGTTTGTGAATCAACACGCGCATCAATATAGCCTTGACCCATATTTGGTGCTTGCATATCAAAACGTAAGCCAATTTGTTGATTACCTTCATTTTTAGCAGTCAATTTGAGCATATCGTAAGGTAATGTTAAGGGTTCTTCATCTTCTTGTGTTAAACCTAATGCCCCTTTTTCAGTTAATACTTGTAGATTAAATTGTGGTTTTTGTTGAGCTTGCCAAGCAAAATCTAACTGCCCTTGTAAATTACCTTGCCATGCCAAACCTTCAGGAAAAAAATGTTGCAAACGACTCATTTCTAAACCCTGTAAGGCAATTTTTGCTGAGGCCAATTGAGGACTTAACACTAAGTTATCTTGATTACAAAGCTGTGCTTGTTCGGCTTGCCAACAATGAGCAGCAAGCGTTAATTGTTTATCGGCCATTTGCCATTGACTAACAAAAGGCTCAACTTGTTGCCATAAAAAATCATCTATTTTTACTGTACCATGAGTATTCTGCCCTAACCAATTGCCTTGATTATCTAAGGCACCTTGCAAAATACCCTCTGCAACCACAGGCTCAGCCAACAGTTGCCATGTTATTTGATGATTTTCGCGTGTACCTTCGGCAACAAGGGTTAAATCGGGGATCACTCGGTTGGCCGCGCTGAGATTATGGGCAGCGATTTGTAAAAAGCCTGCCACATTACCTAATTCGGGCAAGGTGCTACTAATACTGAGTTCATCAACTGCAATATTATTGTAGGCTAATTTTTCAGCCCATAAATTACTGATAATGGCTGGCTTATGTTGATCGCCCTGTAAAACTAAAGCACCATTTATTTTACCTTGTAAACTAGGCAACAATTCACTTAAATCATTGAGTTGATTATCAACGGTTAATTGCCATTGATGTGCTTGTAATCCGCCTTCTAGAGCTAATTGATTATTACCCCAAATAATCTGGGTTTGCTGATTGTTAAAATTAGGCATTTTTTTGGCCAATAAGTTTTGTAAATCAAGGGCTAAGAAATCCGTTTTAAAGTTAAATGCTCTATTTTTAACCAATCCTGTTAATTGACTGTCACTTAATGTAATATCTTTTTGATTTTTATTAATATTTAGCTGTATTTTGCTTTGACCTGAGAGTTGAGTTGGCCATGTGGGTAGCCAAAATTGACTTTGAAAATCTTGCAATGCAACATGACTATTGAGCTGTATGCCTTGTTGCCAAGCAACTTGTGCCTGAGCATTTAATTGTCCGGCACTACCTTGATAATTCAGCTTTTTAAAATCAAATTGATGTGGCTGACCAATACCGTGAATTTGCCAATCACCGACAGGCGTTTTAGCACTTGCCATATTCGCAGCAAAGTCTAGTTGGTAGGCTTTAGGATTTCCCACATAATGAAGAGTGCCATGTTGACTATTGATATTAGCTAATGAAGCAACACTACGTTGCAGATTTTTCCATGATGCTTGTATTTGTTGATTTTGCTGCCAATGCCAAAACCAATTATTATTAGCTTGC
>NZ_CALETI010000311.1 GCF_937920075.1 uncultured Agitococcus sp. | reverse complement strand
GCTGATTTGTGCCAAATCGCATGGTTACTGAGCGAAGCCGAAGTATTGATAAGCCGTCGTGTCACCGCCTTATATCCTCGGCCTTGCTTCGACTTCGCTCAGTAACCAAAAGGCGCGAGGTTTTACGGCGAAGTTGATAAATGCTTTCCATAAACACCTCTAAGCAATTAACCAATATATAAAAAATTATCGTCAGCAGGCGGAGTGGCAGTGCCAATGGCTCTAACAGGTGAGCTTTGACGTAATGGCACAATCAAAAAGAAATCTTCACTTTCATCAATGACAGTTAAAACCCGACTAATAAGCCGTTGGCGTTCAGCAACCGTTAAATAACACTCAAAAACTGACTTTTGACCACCACAGGTATAATCACGCAAAACGTGTAATGCTTTTTGCAGGCGTTTAGGTTCTCGAACATCATAAGCAGCTAAAAATAATTGGCGTTGTGGCATGACGGCATACTCCAATTAACAAATATCAGTCTTTTGGTGGGTATGTGGTGAGTGTAGAGCGTTTTTTAGACGATTGTGTCGTTTATAAGCTTGCGAAGTTTGTTGGTTTTGAGTGTGATGAGGGGGGTAATAGCAGAGGCTTAGCCCCATGTGTTGTGGGGCTAGGTGAGGGGGTTTAGCTATTATTAGTAATGCCTTGTTTAATAAGAGCGGGCAAGTCTAGGAGTTTTTTTCCATCAATAACAATAATGTTATTTTCAGCAGCACGTGTTTTGGCATTAGCAGGCAATTCATATAATGAAACAAAAACGGCATGAGTATTTAAACCGCCAATATCCGCTAATGCTGCTAATTTATAAATAGATTCAAGTGGTGAAGCGTCTTTATTATTATCCCAATTGACGGTTTTACATTCTACAATCAATAAATTAGTACCATATAAAGCCATAACATCTAATTCATTAAAGGTAACTTTGCCTTGACGTTGGGTGCTTTTGCTAAATGAGACATTAATGCAAATATCTCTAAAATTTAACTCAGGTAGTTGACGTAATGTTTCTGCAACTAAAATATCTAGCCATGCGCCAGCAACTATTTTTGCTGATTCTACAGAGCTAAAGCTAAGACGTTTAGGACTTATATTAAAAACTTCTTCGATATAAGGGATGGCTTGATATAACTCATCAAGTTGAGAATTAAATTTTGGATTTTCAATAAATAAAGTTGGCAGACTTTGTTTAGGATGATTTTTAGATGAGACTCGCTCATGCTTGTTGATGCTATCAATAATGGGTTTGGCTAGCCAATTTAAGTGGCTAATTGCATGACATCTCATATCAAAGTTGTGACGCAAATAATTTGACAATCCTTGAACGTATTGTTTGTGTCCTTTAGAAATATCAGCAAGATTTTGTTTTTTAGTAATTTCATACTGATAAATTTTAAGATAGGCTGCCAAACTAATATTAGGCTTAATCCGTAATGATGTGTCTAAAGGTGCATCTACCCAAATAATTTGACCATCAAAATGTGTATAAAATATTTTTGCGCCTAAAGCCGAAAATACCTTGTATGCAGCAATGGTAATGGTTTTTAAACCTCCTGCTAAATTAACTAAGACTTCATTATCTGTATGTTTTTCTAACAGCCATTGGCTAAATGTTTGTTCTAATTGCGCAGTATCAAGCTCATTGGTTAATAATAAAGGTTCTTCAACACGAATGCCTAAATGAGTAATTTGATTTTTCAAATCATTAAATTGTGGCATCATGGTTTGTGTGACTGCAATACAAACAGCATCAGGTTTTAAGCTAGTTTCGCTTAATGGCTGAATGTTTGCCGCGTTTTGTCCTGTTGCAATAATTAACATAATACGAGACATAAGATTTTCCTATAAAATAGATTTTTAAAACAGAGGGGTATTTATTTAGTTATCCAAATCTTCCATCGTCACACTTGCTGGTAATTGTTTATTAACTTTAACGCCTAGCTCAACAAAGTTACTAACGATTTTTGTAAGGCTACCTTTACCATCTCTTAGGCTATTAAATGAGTCGCGATAACAGTCTTGAGCTTTATTAAGATGTGTGCCAATGTCTTCCATTTTTTCAACAAAAATGCGTAACTTATCATACACACGGCTTGCTTGATCGGCCAATTCTTTAGTGGTCTGATTTTGACGTTGAATACTCCATAAGTTTGCAACCACACGCAACACAGGTAATAAGTTTGCAGCCGTTACAATGGCTATATTTTTGTTGTAGGCTTGCTCAAAAACCTCTGGCGCATGCTCAGCAATTAAAATATATGCAGGCTCAATGGGCATAAACAAAAACACAAAATCGGGCGTGTTTAAACCATTCAGTGAGTGATATTTACGTTGGCTAAGTGTGTTAATGTGTTCCTTAACGGCTTTGATGTGTTGTTCTAAAGCCTGTTTACGCGCTGGTTCATTGTCGGCAGACACATATTGCGTATAAGCCACTAAAGACATTTTGCTATCAATAATCAAATGTTTGCCTTCGGGAAGTTTTACTACAAAGTCTGGGCGTTGATTATCGCCGTCTTCATTTTTAAAGTTTTCCTCTTTGCTGTATTCAATATCTTTGCGCAAGCCAGAACGTTGTAATAACAAATCGACTTTTTGCTCACCCCACGAGCCTTGTAGTTTTTTATCACCTTTTAAGGCTTTGGTTAAGTTAGCGGCCTCGTCATTAATACGAGTATTTAATTCACGTAGCTTTTCTAGCTCTGTTTTAATAGTAGTTTGGCCTTCAATATTATTGCTATGCACCTCGTCAACACGTTGGCGAAAAGCTGCTAGTTGCTCTTTAAATGGATTAAGTAAACTATTTAGACTGTGTTCGCTTGCTGTCGCAAAGTGTTGTTGTTTGTTGTCAAAAATTTTATTAGCAAGATTTTCAAATTCTTGTTTAAGTTGAGATTTATTATCTTCTAGCAAAGCGAGTTTTTCGGCCATATTTTTGGCATCTTTTTCGGCAGCAGTTTTTAACTCTTTGATGGTGCTAATGTACGATGTGGCTTCGGTTTGTAAGCGTTGAATAGATTCATCTTTGTGTTGTAGTTGTTGCTGTAATTGTACAAGTTGTTCTTTTTCTGCTTGAGCTTGGCCAATCAAGGCATTTTGTTGTTTGATGGTTTGGTTATGTTGTTCATATTGCATGGATAAAGTGTCATAACTCAATTGCATTTGATGGATAGTTTTTTCACGTTCGGCAATAAGTTTTTCATCTTTTTGGTTTGCCATTTCTAATTCGGCAATATGTGCATGCGCTTTAGTTAATTCTTGTTGTGTGGCTTGTAGATTTTGTTCTTTGCTTTGTTGTTCATTGCGTAATAATACCAATTGTTGTTGATGTTCTTGCGCTTGGCCAAGTTGAACTTTTTGTTGCTCAATCAACTCTTGTTGGCTGATTTTGTCTTTGGCTAATGTCACGACTTCTTGATTGAGAGCAGCAATGATACTATCTCGTTCTTGTAAACGAATTGTCAAACCTTGCTCTGTAGAAAGGCTAGCACTGAGTTTGGCATTTAACTCGGCTTGTTGATTTCTAACATTATCTAAAGACGTTAAGTTTTTTTGCAAATCCTGTTTAAGATTGCTAATAAATTGTTCAAGCTGTTCATTTTGCTGTTCTTTTAAAGCCAATTTTTGCTGAAAAGATTGTATTTCTAATACTTGTTTTTGCTTCTCGGCATCAAACTGAGTTTTTAACTGGCTTTCTAAGCTCAATAACATGGTTTTGGAAAGACTACGACCAATCACCATACCAATTACTAAAAAAACAACACAAGCCACAAAAGTAGAAATCAAAAAAACTGTATTCATGATGAGTTACCTTAAAAACCAAAAAAGTTAAAATCAATTATGTGTGATAACAAATGACAATTTATGAATTGCAAGCTTATGGAAAGATGACTAAGGTCAACTTCCAAACCATTGCCTTAGCGTGTCATTGGCTTTTTGTTTAACTTCATCGGTAATGTACATAGATACGGTGCTGACGGCTGTAATGAGAACACCAAAATCATCGGTATAACCCATTGGTAAAAAATCGGGAATTAGGTCAACAGGTAAAATAAAATAGGCGAGTGCGGTGTAAATGGTGGTTTTAGCAGCTAATGGCACATTAGGGTCTTGGGCGGCATAATGAAGCCAGAGAGCTTTTTCAACAACTTCGCGGCCTGCAGCTTTAAAAACTTTTTTAATTTTGTTCCAAAAAGAATTGTTGGTATAAGTGGTCATGATAAGGCTCCGAGGGTGATTAAGTACGCATAGCATAACTAAGCACGACGACGACGAGCCATCTTACAAGCTTGTAAACACCAGACTATTAACTGACTGTCGTAAACAATGCTTTTAAGTCTTCTTTGGTGCCAACAGTCAGCAATTTTACGTTTTTACCTTTACAACGTAACTCAAAACTTAACCATTGCTCGTTACTATATTTTGCTTTTAACATGGGCGACACAATTAACACTTTTTCTACTTTACCAAGTTGCTCTGATAAAGATGTAAGCTGACTTTCCATTTCGCCTAGTGTTTTATATTTGGGAATATCGGCTTTTATTTCAATCACATAAAGTTTATTGTTAAACTGTAATAAAGTATCACTTTCTTGACCTTGTGGGTCAGTCTTATTGCTTAACTGTACGTTAGTTAAAATATGCTCAGGCTTTATCTGATATTCAGTGGTCAACCAATGCTCAATGAGTTGTTCGTACCAATCTCCTGAGACCCATTTGCGCCATTTTTGGTAGGCTTTGTAATGGAGTGAAGGCAAGGTAAGTGTCTGTTGATTTAGACTAAGAGGGGCAGGTTTAGACTCAATCACGCTGTTGAGTAACATAATAAACTCAGCATTGATCTCTTGCGAGCAAGTGACACTCACAAACGTTGAGGTTTCGTTTTGTTGCCAGCCCTGTTCTAATAAATCGGTTATTTTTTTCCATTCTTGAGGGTATTCAAGCCGAGATAATGCTAGTGGTAAACTGTTTGGGTGTTTACGAATAGCATTAGGCGTGTGTGGACGCACATAATCCATATATAACAGAGCGTTGTCTTTGGGAGAAATAGTCACATTGGCTAAATCAATATTTGGCAGAATGTTTAAGCCTTGAGTAGATAAACAAAAACGCTCTAATGGTACTTTGTTGCCAAAGGGTTGATAATGAATCTCTTGCCAAGCATAAGCACGCGTCAGCAAATAAGATAATGTTTTAGTGCCACCCGTCATATTCAGCACACATTGCTGTTGAGCTGCATTGTTAAACTGTTTAATTTGTGGCGTAAAAACTTGTTTAATCCAATCATCGGTTTCTTGTAAGGTGTTGCCGTCAAAAGGTACATTAGGTACTGCTTGTAAAATATCTAACTGCTCAGGTGCAAATTGCTGCTTTAAAACATCAAATAAGCGTTGAGCAGGTTTTTGCATACGCTGACTGGCCACTAGCCAAATATGACGTGGTTTGTAATATAAACACGCCCGTAGTTCGGCTAAGTTGTGGTCAGAGACAATCAGCACATACAAGTCCATTTTTTTGTTCCTTAGTGAAAATTAAACGGTAAACATGCCATTAAGCCTTGCATGGCTTGGCTACGGTTAGACGCATTTTTTAGCTTTTCTAAAGATGTCCATGGCGCATGAGGCAGTTGACTGTGTAGTTGCTGTAGCGATTTGCTTGCCAATGCGTCTATTCGAATGCCATATTGTTGCACCCATAATGCCAATACTTCGCCCATCCATTGTAAAGTTGTTCCGTCTGCTTCACGACAAGTATTGATAGCTTTGTGCATCCACAAACTCGCCTTAAGAGGCTGTTTGGCGTGTAATAGCACAGCACGATAAGCGGCAATCAACGGCCAAGGGTGTGTGGGTTCAAATTGCCAATCGTCGGCGGTTTCTAAGTAGCTATCTTGTTGTAAGGCTGGTCTTGTTACAATCACTCGCAATAATAAATGTTGTTCAAAGCGTTGGTCGTTATCACTGCGGCCAAGTTGTGTGGCAATGCTTGCAAGTGGTTTTTGCCAAAAGGTTTCTAAGGCTTGTTGTAAGGCTTGGTCGGACACGCCTTCGTTGTCGGTGAGTGCAATTAATCGGTATATTTCGGTTTGACGTTGTTGTTTACGTTTTTCTTGTGGGTCGCTTAATTGGTCAAAAGTGCGTATCGCTTGGTCAAAGTAGCTAATCGCTTGATTATTTTGGCCTCTAAACGCTGCTAACTGGCCTAAGCTAGACAGATATTTGCCGTAGTTATTTAATCCCATTAAACGTGCGTCTTGTGATTGCCAAAAATCTAAAATGTCTTGTGCCGAGTCAAATTCAAATTGGTTGGTGGCTGCCACTGCAATACGCAAATGTAAATGACAAACTTCCATGGCATTTTCATCAAGTAAGCCTTGTGCCAAGGTTAATGATTGCGACAACAAAGGCAGATCATGTTGGCCTAAATGATTCGCACATGCTAAGCGAGCCATATACCAATGCAAAGTAAGCATAGGCGGTAAAGCACACTCTTTGGGCGTATAGTTGGCGAGCCAATCTAATGCGGTTTTAAGCTCAAGCAAATGATAATTTTTGTGTTGTAGTAATTGAGTGACAAAAGCCAAATATCGCTGCCAAATCGTGGCTTGTTGTTGTATGTGCTTGCCTAGTTGAGCCAATACATTATGCAATAAACTACTGTTTGGCTCATTGCTCACGGCACTGACTAAGGCATACCAGTCTTTGGTGCTGAGTATGTGTTGTTGGTCAATAGCGGCATAACTACGCTCAATCACATCGTGTTGTGGCTCTAACAAACAATGGCCACGCAAAGCACTGCGTTTTAGTCGTGTTTTGCTATTGGCAGAGCCAGCCGCCCACATATGTGCGAGTGCATCAACATAACCGTTGGCAGGATGATGATTTTTATGAGCAAACTGCAACTCAATACTGACATGCTTAAATCGGTCGGCATCTAAGGCTTGCAGTTCGGTTTCGAGTAATTGTTGAATAGGAAAGAGTGACATATTGGCATCAAAGCTACTACGTTGCTCAATAAAAAACTCAACTTTACCTTGACCATTAATGGGTAATAAACGCAACACCATACGCATCAACAAATAAATACCACTAAACCATCTTGAGCTTTTACCCAATAAAGCATCATTAACGGTAATGCCAACAATCCCTATGGGATTATCAAGCAAGGTTTTGATGGTTTCATCTAAGTTTGCATCGGACTCGTTAGTGGCATGAAAATTATTTTTTAGGAGCGGTAAGCTGACTTTGTTGACAGGAATGGCTAAGGCAACCATACGCCCTAATTTGGTATCGTGTACACTCAGGTGTTTGCTGTTATCAAACTCGCTGCCTGTTTCGTCAATCAAAATTTGCCAATGATGATGTGTAGGCAAATGACGTAAGCTATTGGGGTGGTGGTCGCTAAAGCTAACAGGGGCTAATTGACAAGTCGTGTTTGTAGCAAATTGTTGGCGTTTATTGTTGCTCCATGTTTGCCATCTTTTGAGTTTGTATTTTAAGTATTGGGCAATGGCAGGGTTAGTATTGTCAATTTGACCTTGAAACCATGTTTCAAATTCTACCGAAAAGCCGCCACTTTTTAGTCGTCTTTCGCAAGCTATCCATTTGTTATAAGCCTGTGTGCCTAAATTGCGTTGTTTTTGTGCATTTTGCATCAGTTCGGGTTGACGCTCGCTACGTTTTAATAATTCACTAAACAATCCATCTAATTGAGCGCGATGTTCGGGTTCGTGTTCGCCCCATGAGGCAAATTTAAACACCTCGGCTAAGAGTTCTTTATCTTTTTTAGGCGATACGGCTGTTGTGTTAAGGGCGGTTGGTGTTTGTGATTCTATATTTTCGGTTTCTGTGGAAACAGAAGTTTTAGGTTCGGTAGTGACTGTAGCATTTGTTGGCGTGTTTGTTTCGTTAAGCGACCAATATTCACCGCTGGGCAATTCTAACCAACGGTCGTTTTCTTGTAGCAAATACGAGGCATCAGGCCAATACTGTTGACTTGCCAATAACAATAAGCTAGGAGTGTTAGCCGAAAATGCAATATAGCTGGGTGTTTGTTGTTGTTTTGAAAGCAGCAAATAAGCGTCTTTGAGGGTGTTGGGTGATGTTGTGGTATGTAGATTAATGGCGGTGAGTGATTTAGGCAAAGATAGTGTTACGCCTGCGAGACAAAGGGTAAGCATGGAAGGTCATTCCTTGATATTTATAAAGTTAATTTAACAAGGAATGTAAAAAAAAGGGCAGGCTGTGTCAATGCGTTTTTGTGTAGTCAGTTCCATTATGGACATATTCAAAAATCCCCCTTAGTCCCCCTTTGGTAAAGGGGGAGACGCTTTGCATTTATTTTAGCGATGATGCCCCCTCCTTTGGTAAAGGAGGGTTGGGGGAGGATTTATCAGTCTGGGAAAGGGTTCGAACATAGAAAATGGTTATAGTCACAACTGTTGGTTGTCTTAATCCCATAGAGTCTGGGAAGAGGTTCGAACTCGAAAAATATCGAAAGATAGGTGTTAGCAAAACGTCTTAATCCCATAGAGTCTGGGAAGAGGTTCGAACGCGATCTCTATGTTTTAAAGACATGGAGCAACGGTGTCTTAATCCCATAGAGTCTGGGAAGAGGTTCGAACCTTACAGGATGTGAGTCAGGTGCTTACATGACTGGGTCTTAATCCCATAGAGTCTGGGAAGAGGTTCGAACGCTTATAACGTGCCGTTCAAAATAAAGTCGGGGTCTTAATCCCATAGAGTCTGGGAAGAGG
>NZ_CALETI010000310.1 GCF_937920075.1 uncultured Agitococcus sp. | reverse complement strand
ATCTGTTAAATTTAAAATCTGCCCTTCTTTATTTAATGACAAAATATAATTATTAAATTTTTCGCGTACCACATAATCCATTTTGAATGGTTTAGGGGCATAATCATGATTACCAACTTGCTCTAAATCTACTTGATACATTTCGGTATCAATATGCTCAAAGCTAATTTGTGCATCTAAATAAGCCAATTTAAAATCTTTTAATAACCAGTCCCTTTCTACTAACTGCATTTCGCTGCTTAAAAAACCACTATTTGGCGTAGGCATCACAAATTGTGGTAATTTTAACTTTAACGCATCATCGCGAAATATCTCTTTAATGGCATATTTATTCACTTTAGCCTCTAATTCCGTCGGTAGCTGACTGTCTGATATTTGATTGGCGATTGTTTGATAATGCTGATTTTGACTAATCGCTTGCTGCATTAACTGACTGACAGAAGCTAGCGTAGTATTGATAGTCTCTGTAACTCCCCCTTGTGGTGAGCCATGAGTCTGTCCCATGGTCGAACTATTTTCTAATCCTTCGATAAGCTCAGGATTAATGGAGAGATTTTGCCAATCGGTTTGTATTTTTTGAAAATCAAAATCATCAATTATCTCAATCGCTTGTTCTATTGCGTCAAAATTAAAGGCAGGTTGTTGCGGTTTTGCCTCAATCAATGGCGCAATAATTGGCTCAATGTGACGATAATCTTTGTCCGAAAATCCTGCTTTGTTAAGAGCTTTAACAATATTTTGCAGCGTGTCTAAAAATCGGCTAGATGCAGTTAATACATAACTCATGTTTAATAAATCATGGCCATGTTGTTGTACATGAGGCATACGCAATACGCGCCCCAAAATTTGTTCAACATCCACAGGTGACGATTTATCGGCTAAGGAAGCCAACACATAAGCAAAGGGACAATCCCAACCTTCTTTAAGCGCATTGACGGTAATAATATAACGTACAGGACAATCAGGGCTTAATAAGTCGATATTTTTTAGCTCATTAATTTGTGCAGTTTTGATTTTTATTTGTTCGGCAGGCACATTTATCGATATTAAAAAATCTTTAATTTTTTCAAAAGTGGTATTATCGTCTGTGGTTTTAGCCTGTGCCTGAAATAAAATAATGGGGCGAATATATTTTCCGCCGTCTTTTTGTTGTTGAATAGCGATATTTTCGAGTTGTTGCCTAAGAATTAAGGCTTCTTCGATGACTTTATGTTTATCTTGATGATTACTGACAATCACAGGTAATTTAACCATGTGTTGTTTTTTAAGCTGCATCGCGTCAACGTAGCTAATAATATTACTGTTATTTTTGGGTGTGGCGGTTAAATCTAAAATAAAATTAGGATTAAGATTTTCAAGCATTTCGACCGATAAAATAGTTTCGGCATTATGGCTTTCGTCCACAATAATCACAGGCTTTAAAGAGCGCATGACATTAATTAAGGCTGACGCATCATATTCAGCAAGTAATTCATTTTGATGATTATCGTTATTTAAAAACGAAGCCAAATAACCATTATCTTGATAAATTTTGCGGTCTTCTTTATTTTTGGCGCGTAAACTGTCAAAACTCATCACCACAATCGACAATTGCTCTTGTACGGTATCTAGCGAAAAATCCGCTGCCATCAATAAATCTTGTTTTTGATACACAGCAACACGGTGTCTAAAATCAATATTTAATTGTTTTCGATAGGGATGTTCGGGATTGGCTAAGGCTTTGACGGTTTGTTCTAAAATGCTTAACGAGGGGACTAACCACACCACAAATTGCGCTTGTTTGGGATTCGTTTTGGCAAAACAATCAAAAATAGTTTTAATAGCGTTGACGGCAATAAAGGTTTTGCCGCCTGCGGTGGGAACTTTAATACAAACATGGGGGACGTTAGCGACATTGTTTTTATAGGGTGTAATATCGGTAACGCTTTTTTCTGCCCAATAATTTTTAAAGGCCACATCTAATAATTGCGTGTTTTCTAAGAGAGTTAAATACTCGTTTAAGTCGGCAATCACGCGTTGCTGATAATCTTTAAGTTCCATTGTTGAGGCTCTTTTCCTGTTCTTTAGTAACATTTAAGGCTTTTTCTGCCATTATTTTTAATGCCTCACCCTCAATAATAACAGGCT
>NZ_CALETI010000309.1 GCF_937920075.1 uncultured Agitococcus sp. | reverse complement strand
GTTGGCGTTGGTTATTAAATAGTTTTGCCCGATTAGTTAGCTGTTGGGCTTTTTTTTTATGAGTAAAGATAATGGCAGAACGTAAGCAAGTCGATTGGGAGTCTGTAGAGCGAGACTACTCGGCTGGTTTACTGAGTTTGCGTGAGATTGCAGATAAGTACGGAGTTAGTGAAGGGCTTGTAAGACGCAAAGCCATACAGAATGAATGGAACAGAGATTTAAGTAAAAAAATACAAGATAAGGCAGATTCGCTTGTACGCAAAGAAAGTGTACGCAGTAGTGTACGCACAGAAAAGGCATCTGAAAAAGAAGTCATTGAAGCCAATGCTCAAGCAATCGTAAATGTTAAGCTAAGTCATAGAACATCAATCAAAAAAGTAAATAGCTTGGTTGAGTCGTTATTAGATGAGATAGAGACGTTAAACAAAGATAAGAGCGTTGAGAATCTACCAATGCGCGTAGATGTGACTAAAAAACTCATGGATACGCTAAAAACATCAATCGACAAAGAGCGTCAAGCGTTTGGTATTGTGGACGCACCAACACCGACAGAAAACGCAATCACAGATTTATTAAAGGCGTGTCAAGGCAACTCGATTGCTATTGCATCATCGCACACTGATTTTGATGATGACGAATGACATACCAAAGCGTAAAGATGGCGGCATCAAGTGGAATTTTAGGCCAGTTAATGCTGATGAACTGGAAGCGTGTTTAAAAGACCCATTGTGGCGTGTTTGCTCAGGTGTTTTGTACAAAATCATTATCAAAGGTGATGATGGCCAAGACGGTTTAGTTATTAACTTTAAGCCGAATCGTTCACAGAGGCGATTATTAGCTAATTTGTGGCACAGAAACGTCATTCTTAAAGCGCGTCAACTTGGATTTACGACACTAATCTGTATCTTGTGGCTTGATACCGCGTTGTTTAGCGAGAATGTCAGATGCGGCATCATTGCACAGGACAGAGAAGCGGCAGAAGTCATTTTTCGTGACAAGGTTAAGTTTGCTTACGAGAATTTGCCCGAAAATCTCAAGTCTGCAATGCCTTTAGCTCGTGATAGTGCGAGTGAATTACTGTTTGCACATAACAATAGCTCGATTCGCGTAGCAACAAGTATGCGGTCAGGCACGATTCATAGGCTGCATATCTCAGAGTTTGGCAAGATATGCGCTAAATATCCCGAAAAAGCAAAAGAGGTTGTCACTGGTTCGATACCCGCAGTGCCAAAAAACGGCATTTTGATTATCGAATCGACAGCAGAAGGTCGTGAAGGTGAGTTTTACGACATCACCATGAGAGCTAAGTCAGCTAAAGAGTCAGGTAAGGATTTAACAGTGCGCGATTATCGTTTTCACTTCTTTGCGTGGTGGGACGCTAACGAGTACGAAATGCCAGCAGATAGCGTCAAGCTCACTGATAAAGACAATGCCTATTTTGAACGGATTGAGTCTC
>NZ_CALETI010000308.1 GCF_937920075.1 uncultured Agitococcus sp. | reverse complement strand
AAATAAGGTTAACCATGAATTTGTCATATCAACATCTATGTACAAATCACCAATCAATTCATTATCTAAATAAATGGATTCTTTAAGATGTAAATATTTGGCAAACCATTGATGACGAGTATCTTCGCCCGTACGACATTGAATCAGTGATCGGTATTTATGATGTTGATACCATTGAGCAAACATTTCTCCTGATACTCGTACCACACAAGCATGAATAACTGATTTATCACTTCGTAAAGAGCTCAGGACATTACTCGTTTCTTTGGCATCTTCAAATGTTAAGGCGACTTGACTATTAAATGACGTGACTTGTGCTAAGGTACTTAAACGCTGCACGGTATCTTGATGCATTTTAACTACTGAAACGCTGGCAAAAATAAATAGTGCCACCAACAAGCCTAAACCCGCACTCAACAGTAAAATCCGTCTTAATTTGTAATGTAGTGGTAACTGGCTAAGCGATTTCATTATGGCTCTCAGCTACTTGGGTACACGGGCTAGTTGCAACATACGCGCACTCAATTTTAAGCCGTTATTTTGTGTACTACTTTGATTAACAACAAATTGTACGCGCTGTGCTTCTAAATATAAACTAATCATGCCACCCTGCTTTACTAAGTCCAAATTATCTGCAATGGTTAAAATGGGTTGCTGCTCAACTGCATTTAACCATTGAAGCTGACGGCTTTTTTCGCTACGAGCAATAAACAAAATATGACAGATTTTTAATTTTGCTTGAGTAGGTTCGTCATTAACTGCAACAATTTTTAATACATGACCTTGCACTTCTTTACGCTCTAAACTTTTTAAAGCAAGTTCTACTTTATCTTGCCCTGCAATACATAAATTTAAATTGTTTTCAGTTTCAAAACTATGGCTTGGCCACTTAACAAACTTAGCAAAATTAAAAATAAATGCGGCTTTTACTTGTTCTTCACTTGGCTCATTTGAGGCATAGGCATACGAGCTCATACTAAACATGGTTAGTAAAGCAAGTAATACTCCTTTTTTGATCGTCTGAAGACGATACCCCATTGCTTTGTGCCTCATTACACCTATTGCCTTATAAAAATCTATAGGATTTATGCGGTTAACCCGTCTCCAATCTCCATACAAAACTGTTGGCTTAACTCATCACTCATTTAAATTAATCTCTCCTGTATCAATTGTAGAATAGTCTCTCAAAGCCGCTGTTATTAATTATTTTTAACTATTCCTAGGCTTAGCATGACAACGAATACTTTATTTATCACGACAGAAGAATCATTTACTGATGATGTATTTGTTTTTATTTCAATTAGTTACAACAATTAAAATACAAACAAAAAAACTCCATCAGAGCAAAACACACAAATCCCCAACTAACAAGACTTCATTGCCCTGTTAATTATATCTATAATCTGTAACAAGATATTACAAAACATCACTAGGCAAATTAGTCGAGTCTTTTTATAAATAAGCCGAAAGCATTAATAGCCCTACTAATATTGCTGATATGCTGCTACGGTTAGCACCATCAACATGGTTATTAATAACGTTTTTGTCCTACTTAATGAGTTTTCACATGAAAAAGTTTGCTGCTATCGTTTTAGGCTGTGTCTTAAGCACTACCAGTTTGGCTGATAATCTTTCTTTAGATTTAAACGATGATGCCTTGCGTTTAAATTATCAACATAACTTAGATAAAAACTATCAAACTGATTTTGCATGGACTCATGTTAAAGATTTAGGCGATTCTTTATCCGCAGGTCTAACTTTAACACAAAGTCTTAACAACGACATCACTGCTTATATTGGTGGTAAAGCTTTATTTCAACAACATGACCATTTACCCGATGGAACAGCCATGGCTGTTGGTGGTGCATTACGTATTACCCCTGCTGCTAACAAAAATGTGTCATTAATGGCTTCGGCATATTTTGCGCCTGATGTTTTATCGTTTGGTGATATGGAAAATTATCAGGAATTAGAAATTCGTGGGGAATATAAAGTCAGTGAACAGTTAACAGCTTATGCGGGTTATCGTAATAACACTGCTGACTACAGCAGCAACAATAACAAAGTAAAAGATATTGATTTGTACGATGGTTTTATGATCGGTGGTCAATTTAAGTTTTAAGGTTTTAACTCCTCTCCCTTTTTAAGCAAAGGTATCTACACAAGTACTTTGGAACTAAAAAGTCTATAAACATGAGCGTTAAGTCCCCTCTTGAGAGGGGATTTAGGGGTGTGTCAGGCCAAAGAGCAGTGTTTTTCTGTCTGTTTTAACCCACCCCTAGCCCCTCCGAGGAGGGGAATTTCATCGTTATAGCCTCAATTTTAGCCTTTTTAAAAAATGTGTATATACTCATGCCTAAATTAGGGGAGGAAAATGATTAGCCTTGTTTCTTTTTACGATACTCAATGGGCGTTAAATTCGTCCACCGTTTAAAAGCACGATAAAAAGTGCTTGGCTCTGAAAATCCCGTTAAATAGACAATTTGTTCAATACTTTCACTGGTTTGTGCCAACAAACGTTTAGCTAGACGACAACGATAATCCGCTAATACTTGGTTAAAACTGGTATTGGCTTCGGTTAATTGGCTGCGTAATCGCCGTGGTGCAATATTTAAACGTTTAGCAACCGTTTCAAGACTAGTAGTGCCACTTTCTAAAGACTCACCAATAGCACGTCTTACTTCTGCAACCAAATCAAAGCGGGCTAATTCTTGAAGTTTTTCATGGGCTAATTGTTCATGAAAGCGCAATAACTCTGGTTCGGCTTGCCAAATACGTGTATTTAAAACTTCAGGCTTAAAATACAAACGTATTTCTTCTGCCCCTAACACCACAGGACAACCATAAACACGTTCATACTCCTCAGCATTTGCACCTTCTTCATGGGTAAAATACACCATCAGCGGCTGAAATTGGCCTTCGGAAACAAAACGAAAAAAGCGCAAGACCGCGACGATAATACATTCAGCCGTGTGGCGAAAAGTGGCATCATTCAGCATATTGGCCAAATAACACTCATCTTCATTAATAACTAACTGAGCCTGTAACATATCGCTAATCAAACGTTGATAAGCTAAAACTCGTTTTAAGCCTTCACCAAAGGTTGAGCTACTTAAAAACAAATACTCTAATACTTGCCCTCTATACAAAGGTAAATGCTCACCTAAATGCAAACCAATGTGTCGGTCTTTAGAAATTTTTTCGGCAGATTGCCAAAACGCCAATTGTGCCGCCGAAGGCGTGCGACGATTCGCATCTAAATGATTTAAACCAACGCCTGCCCCCATTAACACTTGCTCAGCAGGCAAACCTGCATTACGCATAGCTTGGTAAACAAAACGTAATAATATCGCGGCATCGGTACGTTCTGACATTATTATTCTCCTTTAGTGTAGGGACAAAGGTTGATTGACTGATAGTAAAGCACTATTTTTTATAAAATCAAGTAATTACTATCCGTCAGTTGACTAAATATTCATTGTTGTTATTACATCATAAGCTGGTTGTTGATAGGGATGAGTAGCTTTTAATGCGCTGATGGTTGCTGACAAATAAGCGTCTTCACAAACCATTTCAACTTTATATTCAGCCACTTGCTCAATTTGGTCTATTTGGCCAATAAAAGGTTTTGCACCTACTAAGGGGCGAAACTGCCCCACTCCCAACACTTGCCACGCACAACAATCATAATCACCGATACGCCCTGCCCCTGCCAAAAACATTGCTTTTTTGACTTGTTCAACATGAGTGACTGGCACATAAAATGTAATTTTATACATGATGTTGTTGCTCTGCTTCATGGTGTTTAGCAAAGACTAATAACCAAATCACTCCTAAAACCGCCGCAATCAAAGAGCCTAACATAATGGCAATTTTGGCACTAATGACGAGTTCAGGACTATTAAAAGCTAATACCGTAATAAACATCGACATGGTAAAACCAATACCTGCCAATAGCCCAACGCCCCATACGTGTTTCCAATTCATTTCTGGCGGCAATGTTGACCATCCCAATTTAATCGCTAAATAACTAAACAAAAATACGCCAATAGGCTTGCCTAATAATAAGCCCAACATAATCCCTAAACTATGTGTTGTTAATAATTGGTCTGCCCATGTTTCAGGAATGACAATCGCGGTATTAGCGAGAGCAAATAAAGGCAAAATGGCAAACGCTACGATACTTGTGAGTTTATGTTCTAAAATATACGAAGGTGACTCACGACCGCCATCTGTAAATGGAATCAAGAATGCTAAAATTACACCTGTAATCGTCGCGTGAATCCCTGAGTGCAGCATGCAATACCATGCCACCGCCCCCAATACTAAATAAGGGCTTAAACGATTCACATTCATGCGATTACAGACAAATAACACTGCAAAAATGGCTAATGCAGCCGCTAAATATGTCCATGCAATGCCTTTGCTATAAAAAATAGCAATGACAATAATTGCACCTAAATCATCAATAATCGCTAAAGCCACTAAAAATATTTTTAGGGCAACGGGTACTTTATTGCCTAACAGCAACAACACGCCTAACGCAAAAGCAATGTCGGTAGCCATTGGAATACCAAAACCATCTTGATAAGGTGTGCCACCATTAAAACCATAATGAATCAATGCAGGCACACACATGCCACCTATTGCCGCAAAAATTGGCAATAAAGCCGCTCGAATTTGTCTTAGCTCACCAATATAAATTTGCCGTTCAATTTCTAAACCGACCAATAAAAAGAAAATAGCCATTAACGCATCATTAATAAAATGCTCAAGACTCATGCCTGCAATTTTAATGTGCCAAAAATGAGTGTAACTCTCACTCACAGCAGAATTAGCTAATGTCAATGAAATGACTGTACAGAGCATTAAAATAATGCCTGCTTTACTTTCGCTTTGTAAAAAACGCTTTAATAATGAGGTTAAGACCCATAGTCCTGTAGTGGGTTTATAGGGTTGATTCATGTGTTTCTCCCATATTTTTCATTAATCATTATAAATTCAATGATTACTTACAATTTTAAAATTGACCAGATTCCTCACTATCCATTACTTAGGTTTACTTATTTTTTGCTGAGTAAGCACAAATGTTGCATAAAATTTCTAAAAACTTTAGCTTAATCAACGAGCAAGACTCGCCACAAACTATTCATGACAATATTTTGAGTGGCATCGTTTTTAAAGGCACAAACCTATGGATTTTGATGGTTGCCATTTTAATGGCCAGCGTTGGCTTAAATGTTAACTCCACCGCGGTGATTATTGGTGCAATGCTCATTTCGCCACTTATGGGACCAATTATTGGCATGGGCTACGGTTTAGGCACCTATGATTTTGATTTAGTCCGCCAATCCATTAAAAATTATTTATTTGCCGTTGTCATTGGGCTTATTGTTTCAAGCTTGTATTTTAGTATTTCTCCATTAAATGAAGCGCATTCTGAATTATTAGCTCGCACCACACCCACGATTTATGATGTATTAATTGCTTTTTTTGGCGGTTTAGCCGGTTTTATTGCCATTGTTAGTCGTTTTAAAGGTAATGTCATTACAGGTGTTGCCATTGCCACCGCATTAATGCCGCCCCTATGCACCGCAGGCTATGGCCTAGCATCACAACAATTTAATTTTGTTTCGGGAGCTTTATATTTATTAGCCATCAATACTGTTTTTATTGCTCTAGCAGCTCTCATTACCACACGTTTATTTGGTCAACCGCTGATTCAGCAAGCCAATGATGAACAAAAAAAGCAAGCCAATCGTTATGTGACATTTATCGTCGTCTTAACCTTGATTCCAAGTATTTATTTAGGGGTCAGTTTTATTCATCAAGATCAATTTCATCGCCAAGCCAAAAACTTTGTTAACAGCATTAAATTAGACAATAATTATTTGCTTAAATATGAAGTATTGCCTAGCCGTAAAATGATTAACTTAACCTTTGGTGGTGTTGGTTTAAGTGCTGAACAAACACAAGCCCTGCAACAGCAAGCCATTGATTTAGGGTTAGCCGCCAAAATTAATATTCAACAAGGGTTTTCTTTTTCTCAGTTAGGTGACATAAACAATCAAACCGAATTACTTCGCAAAGAGGTCAATCATTTACGTGAAGATTTGACTAAGCTTGCTCAAGCAGAACGACAAAGAAACACGCTTGAGGTGAATTTAGCGAATACTTTGTTAACTGAATTACAAGTATTTTATCCAGACATTGTTAGCGTGGAATTGGGCAATATTAGTGAATCTACTATCAATCAAGGAGCTACGCAATTTGTGATTATTCGGACTCAAAGCCCTATACTCAAGCAAAATTTGCCACAAAAAACCATTCAGTCTTGGCTCAAACAACGACTCCAACAACAGAATATGATTGTTGTTATTAATCCATCGTTATAGGATATTTAAGCCGTGTATATTTTAAAAAATGCCTTGTTAGAAATTGCGATTAGCTCGTTAGGTGCAGAGCTAAAAAGCGTTAAACATAAAACTTATCAGCTTGAATATATGTGGCAAGCTGACCCACAATTTTGGGGGCGCACCTCGCCTGTACTCTTTCCTATTGTTGGTAAACTTAGCAACAACTGTACGCAGATTAATGGTCAAAATTATCAACTTTCACAACATGGTTTTGCCCGCGACTGTGAGTTTGAATGTGTGGTGCAAACTGATGATAAAGTTAGCTTTCGCTTAACCGCAAATGACCAAACTAAAACCAAGTATCCTTTTGATTTTGAATTATTAATTAGCTATATTTTACAAGCAGATCGTTTAACGGTTAATTGGCAAGTGATTAATCCAAATACAGAAATTCTACCATTTTCGATTGGCGCACACCCTGCCTTTTCGACCCAATTAAAAAATGGTGATCTGTTTGAAGATTACGACATTATTTTTGACCAACTTAAAAATTATTATACATGGCCATTTAATGCCGCTATGCAATTGGTTAATCAAGGCAAAAGTTTTAAACAAACGCCTGTGCAAAAGTTTCCTCTTGATTATGACGACTTTTTTGATGATGCTTTGGTGTTTCCTGAACAACAATTACAAGCTATTACGCTAAAAAATCGTCATCATGGGCATGGTGTAAGCGTTGAGTTTGCTGGCTTTCCTGAAGTGGCGTTGTGGACGGCGGATGCCAAAAATAAACGTTCGCCTTTTGTGTGTATTGAGCCGTGGTTTGGTCATGCCGATTTAGCAAATGGCTCACCTGAGTTTATCAATAAACGCGGTGTTATTCAGTTAGCGAGTCAAGAACGTTTTGAGGCCGAATATCAGATATTGTTTTTTTAGCTTCGACTTGTATCTCCGCTCAGCTACTACACAATGTACCCTGAGCGGAGTCGAAGGGTAATTTTCTCTTTTATTTAGATGGGTTTCGTTCCTCAACCCATCATATGGCCATATTGCTCAGCAATAGCTCTAAATTCATCACTAATTTGCGGATGCTTAGCGACTTGCTGCCAATAATATGTTGCCCAAACACACACCTCAGGCCACACATGTTGGCTTAATGCACTCGCTTGAACAGGTTTTATCTCGCGCTCAACCACTTCACCATGAATGGTTGGTGCAAAACGCATTGGCAACATATCATAAACAGGGGCAAGACTTAAACTAAAGTTGTCTGCTAAAAAGAAACTTAAATTGCCGTTGTGCATATCTTCATTAGCAATTAAACGGCCAAAACTGAATACTTTTAAGATGTTCTGATAATCATCAACATTAATCTTATTTAAGGCCAATAACGATTTGGCCTGTTCGTCCCACGCTTTGTTATGACCAATAAACTCATTGCTTACTGCCTCTAAAGACACCATGCCTTTACGTCCAAAAGAGGTTGTTCGATCAAAACGCAGCACTTCCAAAAAAGTACGCCCTGCTGTTTGCACAATCTGACTTTGTGCCGCAGCGATGCCAAAATGCTGTAAAGTTTGTAGGGCTAAATGCTCAGCAATTAATAAATCTGACCAACGCTGACCATTGACTGTGGCAAGAGGTGGACTAAATTTTACTAATAATTCAAAGGTTTGTTGGCTTTCTAAGACAAATAAACCAAACTTTGGTTGTTCCCCTGCCGCAGAAGAACGAGCAATATCATGCCTAATCACTTTACACGCTTCTTGGCCATACGAGGCGCGTGTTTTTAGCCAACCATCATCATCATCGGGTTGCAAAACATCTTGTTGTAAACGCAAAAAAGACAAACAACTTTCTTCGCCCACTAAAAAATGACTGGGCTGAACAAAACCAAACTTTAATAAAAAGGTTAATACATCGTCATCTTGCCAATCTTGTAAACGTGGATTAAGGCCAAGCTGTTGATGAATGGCACTAAATTCACGCCCTAAAAAGCCTTGTGGCCGAATATCCCACAAAAACCACGGCAAACTTTCGTAAAGAGTATCGTTTTGGGTCAGTGCATCGTGCCAAACAAAACCATGTGGATAAATGGCAATTAGCTGCCCTGCCAAACTGATGTTTGCTTGTTCATTAACTCGGTAAACAGGCCATTGACTACCAATATCACGAATCGGACGTTGCAGGGCATATTGCGTAGCGCGGGCTTTGCCAATTTTAATGATGGCAGACTGCTGTTTGACTAAACGCGATAAAGTCGGCTGCGAGATATTGAGTTGTTGGGTTAGCTCTTTGGCCGATTGCGGCTGTTTGGCTAATAATTTGAGCAAAGTTGGTTGCATGATGAATAGATTTTTTAGGTTGTTTTACTCTCTTATAGCATATTTATGAGGATGTTGACGTTTTTGGTGAATAGATTTTTTAAACGTATAATAATTACAAGGATTAGCGTCACAGGGTAAATCGGGAATACAGTCGCCAAAATTGGATAAAAAAGTGGCGCATGGACAAGTCCTTTTCTTGTTTAAGCCACTATATCAAATAAAAAGGGCGCAATCTGCGCCCTTTTATCTTAACCCACAAACACTCTAGCATTTCTAAACATACGCATCCACGCGCCATCTTGTTGCCAATCTTTTGGCTGCCAAGAATTTTGCACGCCACGGAACACACGTTCAGGATGGGGCATTAAAATCGTTGCGCGACCATCACCACTGGTGACACTGGTAATCGCAAACGGAGAGCCATTGGGATTTAACGGATACGTTTGTGTTGCTGCGCCTGTCGCATCAGCAAAACGAGCAGCCACTAAACCACTGTTATTTAAGGCTTCAACATTGCTATGCAATACACGACCTTCACCATGCGCTACGGCAATCGGCATCACCGAACCTTCCATATCCTTAAAGAATAAAGACGGCGATTTTTCGATTTTGACTAACGAAGTACGAGCTTCAAAAGACTCACTGGTGTTACGCACAAAACGCGGCCACAACTCAGCATGAGGAATCAAATCTTTGAGCTGTGACAACATTTGACAACCGTTACACACCCCTAAGCTAAAGGTTTCTGGACGTTGGAAAAACGCAGTAAATTCATCACGCGCACGGCTGTTAAACAATACCGATTTTGCCCAACCGCCACCAGCACCTAACACATCTCCATAAGAGAATCCACCACAAGCCACTAAACCAACAAAGTCACGTAAGCTAATACGGCCTGTTAAAATATCGCTCATGTGGACGTCAACACTGGTAAAACCTGCTTTATCAAAAGCGGCCGCCATTTCGATATGACCATTGACACCTTGTTCACGCAAAATCGCCACACGTGGACGTACACCTGTGTTAATAAATGGCAAGGCAATGTCTAAATCTTGGTCATAACTTAACTTAGCAATCAAACCAGCTTGCGTGTCATCGGCAATTAACGCAAATTCTTGGGCTGCACAGTCGGCATTGTCACGAATGGCTTGAATACGATAACTGGTTTCTGCCCAATCTTGTTGCCATTGTGCGCGTGTGCCTTGTAACACGATTTCGCCTTGATAATTAAAGCGAATGTCTTGAGTTAGGTTAATGCCGCCTAATACTGACACAGCGTTGGCTAAACTAGTGTTGGCAAATGCGGCTGTCACGGCATCAACATCGGCTTTGGCCACTTGAATCACTGCACCCAATTCTTCGTTAAACAACACGGCAGCTAATTGTTGCTTGCTGTTTGCTAAAGCAGATAAATCAAGCTCTAAACCGACACGTGCAGCAAAAGCCATTTCTGCTAAGGTTGCCACTAAACCACCATCACTACGGTCATGGTAAGCTAATAACTTGCCATTGAGTGCTTGGATGCCATTAAAGAAATCAATTAATAAGTTGGGGCTATCTAAATCGGGTGCAACATTCCCCACTTGGCTATAAGCTTGTGCTAAGACTGAACCACCTAGGCGATTTTTGCCTTGACCTAAATCAATCAACATCAATACGCTGTCTGCGTCTGTTTTTAATTCAGGGGTGATGGTTTGACGAATATCGGTGACAGGTGCAAACGAAGACACAATCAATGACAAAGGTGCAGTCACGGCTTTGTTTTGTTCACCGTCTTTCCATACGGTACGCATCGACAACGAGTCTTTACCCACAGGAATGGCAATACCCAAGGCAGGACACAATTCCATGCCCACTGCTTTTACCGCATTAAACAAGTTTTGGTCTTCAATGCCATAACCTGCCGCCGCCATCCAGTTTGCTGATAATTTAATATCACTTAGCTGAGCAATTTTGGCAGACGCAATGTTGGTAATCGACTCGCCAACCGCCATACGTGCAGAAGCACCCGCATCAATCAAGGCTAAGGGAGTACGCTCACCCATTGCCATGGCTTCGCCTGTAAACGCATGAAAACCACTGGCAGTCACCGCGCAATCCGCAACAGGCACTTGATAGCGACCAACCATTTGTTCACGGGCTACTAAACCTGTCACCGAGCGGTCGCCAATGGTAATTAAGAATGATTTAGAAGCAACAGTTGGTACTTGTAATACGCGTTTTGTGGCTTCGGTTAAATCAATATGGCTGCTATCAAAACTGGCTTGTTCAATGTGTTGGCTGTTAAATTGACGCGACATTCTTGGTGGTTTGCCCAACAACACTTGCATGGGCATATCGACTGCTTTGTTGGCAAAATGACTGTCACTGACGGTTAAGTGTTGTACTTTCTCAGCTTGACCTAACACCGCAAATGGACAACGCTCACGCTGACAAATGGCTTCAAATTCGGCTAAACGTTCTGGACGAACCGCCAACACATAACGTTCTTGCGCTTCGTTACACCAAATTTCACGCGGGCTCAT
>NZ_CALETI010000307.1 GCF_937920075.1 uncultured Agitococcus sp. | reverse complement strand
AGAAATAAGCATTAAATCTATAAAAAGTAGATTTGAGTAAGACTTGTGGAACGGTGGATGACTGTCCTGTTTTGCAAGCCGAGGTATTGGATTGGTTGGCGGAGCAGTTGGCTTTAGCACCTGTCCCTAAAACTAATACCGCACCACGCAATAAGCGTTTGAGTAATCAAGCAATTAAACAATTAGGCTATGTTTTTAAATATCCAAGTTTTAAAGAGGGGTATGGGGGGATGCTAGAGATGTCAAAAGAGCCTTAGTCTTCAATCGGCCTTAGATGTGTGGCAATATCTGTGGCATCGTGAGTCCAAATACCTGCTTTGCCGACATAATATGTGTGAAAATCTTCTACTTCGATATTGTAAACATCATCATAAAAAGGGTCTCCCACCATTTTATTGATTGTTGCTTTATAATCACCGATTAGCATATCTTTTTCAGATTCGACAAAGATGACGTTTTCATAAGGAAGGTCATAAGAACTCCAACCATCATAATATGATTCTACAGAGTAAATTTGTTGGTGATTTTGGAAATCAACAAAAACTTCTGGGTATTGTTCCACTGAGTTATAATTTGGACTCCATGCAAGGTGGGTGTTATCTAAAAAAGCAAACATTTCAACACTTTCAAAAGTATGAATTTCAATATTATTGTATGAATCAAACTTATCACAATCTAAATCAACTAAGGCTATCCACAGCCATTCGTCATATCGAAATACATAAAATGGGTTATCTATTGTCGAAAAAAACAGACAATAGAAAATATCGCCATTTTGCTCTGTGCCGCCAGTACATTTTATTCTCCATATTGGCTGCTTTGCCTCAGATTTAAATGTTTTGACAACCCGTTTATATGCCTGTTCTCCTTGTCCGCTTTCATGCTTCGACAGCACCATATCTCCCACTTTTAACTGCTCAATGGGGACTAAACCTTTGTCGGTGTGGACTAATGTGCCTGCCACAAATCCTGAAATTGTCATTTTGTATCCTTAACGATAGATTTCTTTACGATGGCCAATTTTAATCATCTTATCAACAGCCCTTACCCTTAGCATAAAACTTTTTGTTGGTCATTGCCACTAAGCATGGCACAATCAACTTTTATTTATTTCTGTTAGAGATCATGGCCAAACCTGAAAATATCTACGGTTTACACACCGTTCACGCCTTATTAACGCATCATCCCGAACACGTTTTAGAGTTATTTGTATTAAATAGCCGCGAAGATGAACGTTTACAAGCTATTATTCAACTTGCCAAACAATTTGGTTTAGCCGTACAAGCGGTGAGTCGTGAAAAACTCGACCAAATGGCCGCCAATAGCCAACATCAAGGTGTAGTGGCGCGCGCACGTAGCCATACACCACTCAATGAAAACGATTTAGCCCAGTTATTAAAAAGCTTAAAAGAACCAGCTTTTTTATTGGTGTTAGATAACATTACCGACCCACACAACTTAGGCGCGTGTTTACGTACTGCCGAAGCAGTGGGTGTTCATGCGGTCATTGCACCACGCGACAAATCAGCCGCGTTAACACCTGTTGCCCGCAAAACTGCTTCAGGGGCTGCCGAAGTATTGCCTTTTATTCAAGTCACCAATTTGGCACGCACACTCAAACAATTAGCCGATGAGGGTGTTTGGTGTGTGGGTACGACTTTAACGCCCGAAGCAAAGTCGATTTATGACGTTGATTTAAAAGGCAGTTTAGCGATTGTGATGGGCGCAGAAGGGGCAGGTATGCGCCGATTAACCAAAGAGCATTGTGATACCTTGACCTATATTCCGATGCAAGGTTCGGTGCAAAGTTTAAATGTCAGTGTCGCAACAGGCATTGCTTTATACGAAGCTTTCCGACAGCGTAGAGGTTAAACCATGGTGAATACCGCACGTGAGAAATGGATTGGCTATGGTTTAGTGATATTTACGCTAAGTGTTTGGGCAAGTTTTATTTTAATTTCACGTTTGGCGGGTAAAAGTGCGTTAACGCCTTGGGATACCACCGCTTTACGTTTTGGCACGGCAACCTTGGTGTTGTTGCCTTATATCGTGCTAAAAATGGATATTCGTCAGTTTTTTAATTGGCGTTATGTCGTGGTGGCGATTTTAGGTGGTTTAGGTTATGCCATGTTGGCTTATGTGGGGTTTAGCCTTGCACCTGCCGCACATGGCGCAATTTTTTTGCATGGTTTTTTACCGTTTTGGACAGCGTTAATGGGCTGGCTGATTGTTCAAGAACACATGACTCGTGATCGTTGGCTCGGCTTAAGTTGTATTGCTTTTGGCATTGGTGCAATGGGTTTTATTGAAATGCAAAACCCACATAGTCATTTTGGTTGGGGTGATGTGATGTTTGCTGGTGCGTCTGCCTCATGGGCAGCTTATACCGCCTTGCTCAAACGTTGGCAAATGCCACCTGTACCCGCAACTATTGGTGTGGCGGTGATTTCGGCGGTGATGTTTTTGCCAATTTACGCGCTGTTTTTGCCCAGTGGTTTAAGTCAAGTCTCTTGGCAAGTGATTGCCTTGCAAGCAGGTTTTCAAGGTGTGTTAGTGGTGATTATTGCCATGCTAACCTTTATTGCTGCGGTACAACGTTTAGGCGCGTTTACGGTGGGTAGTTTTTTGGCACTTGCCCCCATGCTGGCGGCCACATTAGCTGTGCCTGTGTTAGATGAGCCATTAACCATTGGCTTAATGTTAGGGCTGCTTGGCATGGTCACAGGTGCCTTGCAGCCGTGGCGATGGCTAATTAAGAGCCGTTAGTAGCATTAGGGTCATTATAAATTTTAAAGGGTAAGGGTGTTTTGGCTTTACGATAGGTATCATTAGTCATCATCCGTAATAGACCTACCAAAATGCTATAAGGTGCATTGCGTTGAATATAATTGTTTGCCCATGTGGGTACACGTCCACCAGGATCAACATAACCTTCGGCAACTAATTTAACTTGATTGTTGGGTAGGGGCGTAAACTCGGCAATCATATCTTCTGCAGGCATCCTAATTAATGGTGGGGCTTCGGGAATATAATTAGGTGCTGATTTGACTGTTAAAATGATTGGATCACCTGCTTTTTTTTGTGGGGTGACAATCGCGTGTAAAATTACATCACGGTCTGGCAAGCTAACAGGTGCACGATGTTTTAAATAAATATAGTATTCTGTAGGAGAAGCCTGTTTAAGCATTTTACTTTCAAATACTTCCCAGTACCATTTGGTATAATTTTCGGCATCAAGTAATACTCTAACACCAGCTTCAACACTACTGTCTAAAATCGCTTCTACTTTAAAAGAGCGATAACGTTTGCCATCTTCTTGTTTTGCCCATGTTTTAATGTTGCGGCGTTGGTCATTTTTGACCAATACCCACTGATTGCCCAGTTTGGTTTGTAAATCATCTAAATCATCATTCGCCGCATAAACATAAGGAGTGGCACTGAGCATTAATACAGTGCTTAGGCTGGCGGCACAAAAAAGGCGTAAACGAGAACTCATAATTCACCTTGTTATTTCAGACTTTATATAAGCAAAGTCTTTTATCTTAGAATTATTCTTATCATTTGGTGTCATAAACACACAAACTTCATGCTAGCAGAACATTGTTTTATTCTAGATAAAACTGTGTCATTTTGTGAGCAGTTAGACATTTCTAAACAGCATCAATAGCATTGAACAAAGAATAATCTATTTTATAGTGTGAATTGGTTCACATTTATTGGCATTTTGTTTTTTTTAGCGGTATTTTTAGTCAATTGGTAACAAAAGTATGGTTAGTTTGTGGCAATCATACGTTTATGAGTGACGTATGATTGACCAAAGGCATTAATCAGTGAGTTGTTGCAGCTTGTTTTTTGCTAGCAGACGTTTGTTGTTGGCATTTTACCCACACATAATCACTTGCATTAATTTTGCGCGTTTCGAGCCAATATTTCCACGTTGACCACGGCCAAATGGTAAAGTTTTTACCATTATCTTGTTGATACCAACTGGCACAACCCGAACTCCAGACCGTGCCTTTCATATTGGCTTGGACTTTTTCGTTAAACGATTGTTGTACCGAAGCTTTGATATTGGCGTAGTCAGCACCTTGGGCTTTTAGGGTTTTCATACAATCTAAAATGTAATTCACCTGTGCTTCAATCATAAAAATAATTGAGTTGTGGCCTAAAGCTGTATTAGGGCCAACTAATTGATACATATTGGGATAACCTGTGACACTGATGCCATAATAGGCTTCTGCACCGTCTTTCCAATCATCGACTAAGTTATGACCTGTTAAACCAGTACAGGCGAAATCTTTCATATAAATACGAGGATCAACAATAAAGCCTGTCCCCAAAATAATACAATCGGCAGGGCGAGTCACCCCATCTTTGGTGACAATGCTGTTTTCTTTCACTTCTAAAATACCGTCAGTGACCAACTCAACATTTTTACGGTTAAAGGTCGGATAGTATTTATTAGAAATCAACACACGCTTACAGCCAATGGTGTAGTCTGGTGTAAGTTTTTTGGCTAAGGCTTTGTCTTTAACTTGTATTTTAATAAACATCTCAGCCAGTTTTTGTAAGCCTTCAGCAATGGCAGGATTAAAAATTGGCCAAACACGCGATTCGTTGCTCCAATATAAACGTGCGCGGTGTAATTTGCGTAACATCGGAAGTTTGGCAAACACGGCTTTTTCAATACCCCAATAAGTGCGTTCATCACGTGGAATAACCCATGCTGGTGTTCGTTGAAAAACATACAGTTGTTTGACTTGTGGCGCAATTTCGGGAACATATTGAATAGCACTACCACCCGTACCAATCGACACCACATTTTTGCCTGTTAAGTCATAATTGTGATCCCATTGTGCCGAATGGAAAACTTTGCCTTTAAAATTTTCGATGCCTTTGATTTTGGGAATAGCTGGCACGTGCAATGGGCCGCTGGCCAAGACAAAATGACGAGCTACCACCGTTTGACCTGTTGCGGTATTAATCGTCCATAACCCTGTACTTTCGTCAAAATGAGCGCCTGTTACTTCAGTGTTAAAACGAATAAAAGGACGAATGCCATATTTTGCGGTGGTATCTAAAATATATTGTTGAATTTCGTGCCACGGGGCATAACGTTTAGACCAATCGGCTTTGCCTTCAAAAGAAAAAGAATACATATGTGATTGCACATCACAAGCCGCACCAGGGTAACTGTTATCACGCCATGTGCCGCCTACATCATTACCTTTTTCTAAAATGACAAAATTGTCATTGCCTGCTTCTCGTAGTTTAATGGCCATGCATAAACCACCAAAACCAGAGCCAACAATCGCCACATCAACGACAGTGGTTTGTGTAGGAAGGGACACTTTGCTAGTCATAACGGCTACCTCAGATTTATTTTTGTACGATAGTGCTAATCTATAACCTTAGTAAAAATAAGGATATGATAAAATTTGCCAATAATTGATATTTTTGGCCAAATAAGCGATAACTAGGTTAGTTCGATCAGTCAATTAATAAATTAAGGTCAACCATGAGTAAACGTTCGGTAATTGGTTTGGTGTATATGCTACAAGGGGCAAAACTATTGGGAGTGGATACCGTCCCCATTTTAGCAAAACACGGTTTGCAATTAGACCAATTGAATCCTGCGGCTGAAATTGATCGTCAACAAGAAGTGGCAATTTTAGATGAACTCGCTCAATCTTGTGATAATCCTTTGGCGGGCTTACATATTGGCGAAGCGATTTCTACCGCAGGTTATGGCGTGTTTACCATGTTATTGATGACCTGTAATAACGCTGAACACGCGCTAAAAACGGGGGTGGCCTATCAGCAGTTAGCTTATTTACATGGTGGGCTGCGTGTGGATTTTGGTGCAGAGTCAACAGCATTAATAATTGACCCGATTCCTTTACCAGCAACCAGTCGCCGTATTGTCATTGATGGTGATTTAGCAGGAACGGTGAAGTTGTTACGCGATTTACAAGCCCAATTTGGCGTGTTGTTAGCGGCCAAAGCCAAAGAAATTTGGGTACCTTATGCCAAGCCCAAAGAATATCGTGCCTATGAAGAATATTATCAATGTCCTGTCCGCTTTGATGCCCCCGAAGCACGCATCATTCTACCTTCAGTAATTTTACAAATCCCATTTTTAACCGCTAATCCAACCGCACATTTGCTCTATAAACAACAATGTGATGCCTTATTAGCCCAACGTTTTCACAATGATGGTTTAACAGGTCGCGTGTTAAGTTATTTGGATTTAGTGACCCGTTGTTATCCCAGTGCTGATGAAGTGGCAACGATTATGGGGCTAACAGGACGTAGTTTTCGCCGCCAATTAGCTGCCGAGCAAACCACCTTTAGACAACTTTTAGACCAAGCACGTTATCAAAAAGCAGCACACTATCTACAGTGTGGTCAATTTTCGGTCGATTATATTGCCGAACAACTTGGTTATAGTGAGTCAGCCGCCTTTATTCATGCTTTTCAACGTTGGACAGGAAAAAGTCCTAGTGTGTTTAGAAAAGCCAATTCTTAAAGTCAAAACAAGACGTTTGTTGGACATTTTTATTGCAACATGATGACAAGAAAAGATTATCATTTGAGAATTAATAAATTTTTAATAATCAGTTAATTATGAAGTTTTCCGAAAAGAGACTAGAGCAAATTTTTGACCGTACGTCAGGCTACTGTCATATTTGTCATGCTAAATTAGATTTTGATCGTTATGGTGATGTTGGCCGCAGCGGTTCGTGGGAAGTTGAACACTCAACTCCACAAGCCAAGGGTGGCACACATCATTTAAATAATTTGTATCCTGCTTGTATTAGTTGTAATCGTGCGAAAAGTGACAATAGTACACGCTCAGCACGGGCTAAACATGGTAAAAAACGTGCGCCTTTATCGGTAAAAAAACGCCGACAGGCAAAAATGGTCAATGGTATGAAAGGGACTTGTTTGGGGGTGATTGCCACCGCCGTGATCAGTGTTGATGTTTCAGGTGGTTTTATTGTGTTAGGCTTTGTGGTTGGTTATTTATTAAATCCCGATAAACACTAAATGGTATTTTAAGGAACAATTATGTCAGAGATGAGTTTTCAAATTTTGGGTTCTGATTTGCAGTATGTAGAAGTCACTTTGCCACCACAATGTTCAGTGATTGGGGAGCAAGGTGCGATGATGTATATGGATAATTATTTAGACGTCAAAACCATTTTAGGTGATGGTAATGGTTTTTTTAGTGCGCTAAAACGCTCATTAACAGGCGAGTCTTTATTTAGTAGTTTATATACCAATAATAGCGGACAAAATCAGCGCGTTGCCTTTGCTGCGCCAACTGTTGGCAAAATTATTGCTGTTAATTTGGCCGAAATTGGTGGTGAATTAATTTGCCAACGTGGTGCATTTTTGGCAGGTGAAGTAGGTACAGAGGTTAAATTAGCACGGCAAAAGAAAATTCGTGTTGGTTTTTTGGGCGGTGAAGGTTTTATTATTCAACGTATTACTGGTAAAGGTTGGGTATTTATTAATGCTACTGGTGGATTAACCGAAATGCACTTAGCCCCCAACCAAACATTACAGGTAGATAGTGGTTGTTGGGTGGCATCAACATCAGCAGTGACTTACGATATTCATTATGCAGGCAAAGTAAAAACGGCATTGTTTGGTGGTGAAGGTTTGTTTTATGCCAGCCTCACAGGGCCGGGAACAGTATGGATGCAATCTTTACCGATGAAACGTTTAAGTGCCGAACTGATGAGCAGTGCCATGACTGGCCGCAATCGAGGTGGTGTGTGGGGACGACTGTATTTAATCTTTATTATAATCGTCATTATTGTCTCATTGTTTGGTGGTCGTTAACATGACGGAACGTATTGAGGCGTTAGTGTATGGGGTAGGAATTCCGCCTACAGGTATTAAAGTTGCAGTGTATTTTGTGGGGCAACGTTTAGTGGTTGACGGTATGCCCATCGACATTCATATTAGTCAAATAACCATTAGTGTTGGTGGTTTTGAACATGATGAATTGTTTGTCAATTGGCAAGATGCTCAGCAACAACAATGGGCAATTAAACCCATTGGTCAATTAGAAATTCAACGTCTAGTACGCACAGCGCCTCTAAGTTTGCAACCGTTGTTAAAAAAATGGCACCAACGCAAACAGCATTTAAATGTAGTATGGGGATCAATTGCTGCCATTGTATTAAGTTTGCTATTGCTGATTGGGGTGATAGTTTGGCAATACGATAATTTTGTCTCGTGGGTGGCGAGTAAAATTCCTGTTAGCACTGAGCAACAAATTGGTAATGCAGTTTTAGAAAAAATAAAAGCTGAGGGAGATTTATTAGAATCGGGTAAAACGGTTGAAACGATCAGTGAAATAGGTAATAAGTTAACTCAAGGCTCTCGTTATAAATATCAATGGTATGTGTTAAAAAATGATACGGTGAATGCTTTTGCTGTCCCAAGTGGCATTATTGTCGTTCATTCGGCATTAATTGAAAAAGCCGAAAACGCCGATGAATTAGCGGCAGTTTTGGCTCACGAAGTTCAGCATGTAGAACAACGCCATTCTTTAAAACATATGATTAATAGCGTCGGTTGGGCAGCAGTGTTAACCATTGTCTTGGGTGATGCCAGTGCGATTACCGCCGTCATCGCTCACCAGTTAGGCACAAGTTATTTTAGCCGCGATTTAGAAAGTGAAGCAGATAAATTAGGTTATGCAACGCTTGTAAAAGCCAAAATTAAGCCCGATGGTATGGCGAGCTTTTTACAAAAATTGGCTGATTTATCGGGCGATACCGAACAAGGATTGGCGTGGATTTCATCGCATCCCGAAACCTTAGAACGTGTAAATACCATTAAGCAGTTATTAAAAGATCAACCCTGTCACGTTTGTCAGCCTTTGGCGATTGATTGGCAAATGGTACAAAACACCTTGCCAAAAGTGGAAAAAGCCAAATAATTACAATGATAAAACCTACCACAAAGTAGGTTTTATCATCGCATTTTTAATAATCAATTACTCTTTATACTTAAACGGAATAGGGCTATCACTGGCTGCACACTTAGAGATAACACGTTGTCGACCAATCATATTGGAGTAGGGGGTACGGCGTTGTGCATAGTTAACTAACCAAACAGGCAAACCCTCACCACCAGGGTCGACATAACCTTCTAATTGCTCTTCGGTTTGGTCTTCGCTAATTGGTTTGAACTTAGTCGTGGTTTCATAAGCAGGCATACGAATGACACCTGGTTTAGTTGGAATAAAATCAGGTGCAGCACTATAAGAAATTGCTAAAAAGCCAGTTTTAGTAGAATAAGGCTGAACTTTGGCATGAACCACGACATCACGATGTGGGACACCAAAGGGCATTTTTGCATAAAAATAAAAATAGTATTCGGTATCACTGACTCGTTTTAGCAGCTTTGCTTCAGTCACATTCATATACCAACTTGGTATGTTTTCAATATCGAAATGACAGCGCGCTGCGGCCTCTAAAGAACCATTTAAAACACCTTGTACCTTAAACGAACGAAAACGATAGCCATCTTCTTTTTTAGAAAAAGCTTTGATTTTATGCCGTTTATCATCCTTGATTAAAGCCCATTCCTTGCTCGCTTTCTCATTGTAGGGAAGGTACTCTGTGGGATCATCATCGTCATCATTCTTCGCAGCATAGCTGGTGGTGGCAGCTAATAACAAACAGAGTAAGCTTGTTTGTAAAAAAATTTGTGGTTATTCATTGTTTATACTCTGACTTTTTATATTTTGTGGTAGTTATAAAATAAGACAAATCAATACTAGTTATTACTAAGTTTTATAGTAAAGCTAATTTAGCGTAAGTTTAGATGGCTTTTTGGTCAACTATTGAAGCAATAGTATTCTGTAGCATTGTTGTCCACAAATATCTATCGTTTTTTTGTTTATCAGTACAATAGTTTTGTAGTGTGGGTTGAGAAACGAAACCCACAAAAAAATTTAGTGAGAAAACGGGGTCACCGTACAAATTTCTCCACACCCTCAGCGACACTTAATAAACGTTGATAATCTTCAATGATGGTTTTGGGTAATTGCTTATAACCATTCGCCGTTCCCCATAATGTGCCTGCCATCGCCGCAATGGTATCCACATCTCCACCACATTGAATAATCAATGACAACATTTGTTCAAAGGGTTGATGCAAATGACTGAAAGCCACATAAAGTGCCGTGGGACAAGAACTTTCAGCCGTCATCCCATGTCCCAATAAACCAATAATTTCTTTAGGTGTAGCTAAATAACCTGTTGTTAACCAGTCATTAATCACATCAAGACGCTGAATTAATGAAGGTTGTTTAATATAGGCAATTAATTCAACCAGTATTGCTGGTGGCGATAATTGTTTGAGCAAAAAATGTGTGCTGAGTGATATTAATAATGCACCTTCAACGGCTAAGGGGTGGGCGTGGGTAATGTGAGCCGTTTTTGTTGTTGCTTCAATAAGTGCTTGTTTATCTTTATAAATTAATGCCAATACAGAAGAGCGCATGGCTGCACCATTGCCATACGAGCCATTTGGATAAACTGCTTTTGCGGCGGTTTGAAAAGACTCGCCCGCTTTGATCCTTTTGAGAATCTTGGCTGTGCCTGCACCATAACCACGTCGCCAACGATAACTATGGGCAAATTTATTGGCTAGGTGTTGTTCATCTAAATGGCCAATTTCTAAAATTGACTCCAATAAATCCAACGTCATTTGGGTGTCATCTGTCCATTTGGCATAACCTTCTTTGGTTGAACCAATCATCTTCCATAATAATCGTTCCAACATACCTCCCTCATAAGGTGCACCCAACGCATCACCTAAAGCCAAACCAAATAAACAACCTTGAATTTGCTCACGAGATAGGGACATGATGCTTTCCTTTTAGCGTCTTAACCTGACGTTTAATTTTATCTAAATGATTGTTGTTGTTGCTAAATTGCTTTAAATTTAAAGATTAAATTTATTATAGGCAAGAGCAAACAGGAATCCTTCATGCTCAGCATTTATCAAAGCCATCACCTCGACAACCTGTTTATGCAGCTTGCCCAGTTTTTGGGGCGCAAACAAGATAATCCCTTTCAAGCACTCACAGTGTTAGTGCCATCATTGGGTATTGGTCGTTGGTTAACCTACGAATGGGCGAGGGTGTTTG
>NZ_CALETI010000306.1 GCF_937920075.1 uncultured Agitococcus sp. | reverse complement strand
GAGTTAGCTTCAATAGGTTTGCTGCTACCAAAGGCACTAATTAATAAACGTTGGCAATCAACCCCTGCTTCGACTAAGGCTTTAGCCACCGATAAACCACGCTCTGCACTGAGCAACAAATTCTTTTGTTCATCTTCAAAAGCATTAACATGGCCTTCTATACGAATGGTAGAGATATATGATTTTTTCTCTAAAAAGGTTTTAACTTGTTCAATAGTTGCCTTGTTCTCAGGCAATAATTCCTCGGTCTGTGTGGCAAACATTAAAGATTGGCTAAACTTTAATTGATTATTTTCAATCGTTATTTCATCTGCATTAGCTATATTAGCCATAATGACAGTCATCAAAAGTATTTTTTTCAACATGATCTATTTCCCCCAATGCATCTGATTAAAAATCAATTAACGTTTACGTCTCTTTTTTTGTTGGCCTTCCAACTCTTTTTGTACGGCTTTTTCGGCCAAAATCCGCTCGACTTCTTGCTGCTCTGCAATGGCGACTTCGGGGGTTTCTAGGCTGATACGACCTAAAATTGCACTTCTAAACTCTAATAGTAAAATAGTGGCAATTTTATGAAAATCGACATAACCACCACTACCCAAACAACCGCGTTGTTTGCCAATAATTTCTAAAAACTCCACTTCATGGCTAGGCAAATCCTCTAATTTAAAACGTTTTTTCATTAAGTCAGGATAATGTTTTAAAAAGAATTCAGCACCAAAACAAGCGACATCTTCATGGTTCATGGCAGTATTTTTAATTGAACCTGCCAAGGCTAAACGATAACCACTTTTTGGATTTTCAATTTTTGGCCACAAAATACCTGGTGAATCAATTAAAATTAAACCATTTCGCAAATCAATCCGTTGTTGACCTTGAGTCACCGCAGGTTCGTTAGCGGCTTTAGCAATTTGTTTACCTGCTAAAGTATTAATTAAGGTCGATTTACCAACGTTGGGAATACCCGTAATTAAGGCGGTCAAATTGCCTAACTTATCCTCTTTACCAGCCAACATCTGTTTAATATCACCAATTAAGCCACGAATTTGTTCAGGCTTTTCGGAAGTAATCGCCAACGCTTGGGTTTGGCTCTGTTGTCTAAAATAAGCCAACCATTGTTCGGTAATAATCGGATCGGCTAAATCACTTTTGGTCAATAATTTTAAGCTGGGTTTATCACTACAAAACTGCGCAATAACAGGATTAGAACTGCTATAGGGTAAACGAGCATCTAAAACTTCAATCACCAAATCCACTTTTGGTAAAATTTCTCTAATTTCACGAATAGCCTTGTTCATGTGGCCGGGAAACCAATTAATACTCATATCTTTAAATCACATAGTCTGTATAGCCACTATTGTAACGGC
Organism: uncultured Agitococcus sp.; assembly: GCF_937920075.1. GTDB lineage: Bacteria > Pseudomonadota > Gammaproteobacteria > Pseudomonadales > Moraxellaceae > Agitococcus. Next base: position 3,804 of record NZ_CALETI010000306.1, on the reverse strand, counting down.
CAATAACACAAAAAACAGCGATTAAAATAATTATTGCAAAAGGTGCGAATTAGCCATAAAAATCAACCTCGTTTTTTAACAGGTCGTTTTACCTTGTTTTTATCCACACCTTCACGCGGTGGTAAGCCTGTATGTTGGGTTAAAATGCGGCCTTTTTTCGCAGTGACTTTCTGAGAAACCCCTTGTTCAGTAGAAGAGTTTTTCTTCCGTGCGCTTTGATAAACACCATCAGTTTGCGGTTGATAATTGGGAATTAAGTGATGTTTGCCATTACCAATTAAATCCGCTCGTCCCATTTCTTTTAAGGCTTCACGTAACATTGGCCAATTATTCGGGTCGTGATAACGTAAAAACGCTTTATGCAAACGACGACGACGCTCACCTTTGACAATCTCCACCGCTTCGCTTTTGCGCGTCACTTTTTTGAGTGGATTTTTACCCGAATGATACATCGCAGTAGCCGTTGCCATTGGCGAAGGGTAAAAGGTTTGTACTTGGTCAGCTCTAAAGCCATTTTTCTTTAACCAAATCGCCAAATTCATCATGTCTTCATCGCGTGTGCCTGGGTGGGCGGCAATAAAGTAGGGAATCAAATATTGTTCTTTGCCTGCTTCTTTAGAAAAACGCTCAAACAGTTGCTTGAATTTGTCATAAGTGCCAATACCAGGCTTCATCATTTTTGATAAAACACCCTCTTCGGTATGTTCGGGCGCAATTTTTAAGTAGCCACCGACATGATGGGTCACTAACTCACGCACATATTCAGGTGAACGCACCGCTAAGTCATAACGTAAACCTGAACCAATGAGAATTTTTTTAACGCCTTTGAGCTGCCGCGCACGACGATACAATTGAATAAGATGCGAATGGTCGGTATTCAGGTTTTCACAAATATCAGGATAAACACAAGAGGGTTTGCGACAAGCCGCTTCAATCTTGGGTGATTTACACGCCAAGCGATACATATTGGCGGTAGGCCCGCCCAAGTCAGACACCACACCCGTAAAACCCGGTACTTCACGCATTTTTTCGATTTCACGAATAATGCTGTCTTCGGAACGGTTTTGAATAATCCGACCTTCATGCTCAGTAATCGAACAGAAGGTACACCCACCAAAACAGCCACGCATAATATTGACCGAGAAACGAATCATCTCATAAGCAGGAATTTTGGCATCACCATAAACAGGATGAGGAATTCGTGCATAAGGCAAGTCAAAGACATAGTCCATTTCTTCAGTGCTTAACGGAATCGGTGGTGGATTGAGCCACACTTCTTGCTCACCGTGACGTTGCACTAAAGCACGCGCATTGCCAGGGTTAGTTTCTAAATGTAAAACACGATTGGCATGAGCATACATCACAGGATCATTTTTAACCTGTTCATAGGCAGGCAAACGAATCACCGTTTTATCACGTGCAGGCAAACGGTGCTTTAATGCTTTACTTGGTTGCAGGGTAACAACTTGCACATCAGTTTCGGTCAAACCCTTGCTTTTTTCGACTTCACAAACTGCAAGATCTTGGGTATTTACATAAGGATTAATGATAGGGTCAACACGCCCGACTTCATCAACATTGGTTGAATCTAATTCAAACCAACCTTCTGGCGTATCACGACGCATAAAAGCCGTACCACGAATATCAGTAATACTGCGAATGTTATCACCATTGGCTAAACGATGAGCAATATCAACAATGGCTCGTTCAGCATTACCAAACACTAATACATCTGCTTTAGCATCTAACAACAGCGAACGACGCACTTTATCTTGCCAATAATCATAATGGGCAATACGACGCAAACTGGCTTCGATACCGCCCATCACAATCGGAATATGTGGATACGCTTCACGGGTGCGTTGGGCATACACTAAAGAACAACGATCGGGACGTTTACCACCCTCACCATGCGGAGAATAGGCATCATCAGAGCGGATTTTACGATCAGCCGTATAACGGTTAATCATCGAATCCATATTGCCTGCGGTGACCCCAAAAAATAGCGTTGGCTCGCCAAGCTTTTTAAAGTCTTGCGCCGAATTCCAATCAGGCTGAGCAATAATCCCAACTCTAAAACCCTGTGCTTCTAATAAACGGCCAATAATAGCCATACCAAAGCTCGGATGATCAACATAAGCATCACCCGTTACCAAAATAATGTCGCAAGCATCCCAGCCCAAACTATCCATTTCAGCACGACTCATAGGCAAAAATGGTGCTGCACCAAAACATTCTGCCCAATATTTATCATAGGCGAATAAAGGCTTAACTGCAGAACCTGAAATAGATAGGCTGGACGATGACATAGCAATTGCACTCAAGTAAATAGCTTTTCTATTATACCCGACTAAACTACTCAGAAAAACATTGTTTTCAATAACAACCTTGAGAGGCTGTTGAGGTTTTATTTTTTCTAGATCAACACTTCAAACAAAAAAATCAGTGGATGATGAAAACACACTAAATTCGATGAAATGCGGAAGTCTTGCTATTCATGTATAATTTCACAAATTTTTTGATGACTGACAAATCATGACCGACTCCTTACACGGCCACAAAGCTCGCAAACGTTTTGGCCAAAACTTTTTAGAAGATGATAACGTCATCAATAATATTGTTCATGCCATTGCCCCACAAGTGGGTGACAATATGGTTGAAATTGGGCCTGGTTTAGCAGCATTAACCCGCTTTTTATTACCTGCTTGTCAAAAACTTCATGTTATTGAGCTTGATCGTGATTTAGCCGCTCGTTTGCCAAATACCTTAGCAGGTTTAGGCGAACTACATTTGCACCAAGCTGATGCCTTAAACTTTGATTTTGCACAATTAGCAAGCATCGAACATCCTTTAAGAATCGTTGGCAATCTCCCTTACAATATTTCTACACCATTAATCTTTCATTTGTTGAGCTTTAGCCATATCGTCAAAGACATGACGTTTATGCTACAAAAAGAAGTCGTTGACCGTTTAGCTGGTGAACCCGCAACCGCCGATTATGGTCGTTTAAGTGTGATGGTACAGTATCGTTGCCAAGTGGATTGGTTATTAGATGTACCACCCGAAGCATTTAATCCACCACCTAAAGTACAATCTGCGGTTGTACGCTTAACACCTTGGCAAAATTCACCGTATAATTGCCAAAATGAAACTTTACTGCAACATATTGTCAGCACAGCCTTTAATCAACGTCGCAAAACCTTGCGTAACTGTTTAAAAGGATTAGCGGAGGATGCTGATTTTATTGCAGTCGATATTGATCCCAGCTTGCGTGCTGAGGTTTTAAGCGTTCAACAATTTGTGCAACTTACTAATCAGTTAAACCGACATGTCTAATACCGAACACCAAATTATTGTCAGCGTTAAAAGTGAGTATTTAGCCGAGCAATCTAGCCCACAAGACAGTCGTTTTGTGTTTGCTTACCATATTAGTATTCAAAATCAAGGTGCCAAAAAGGCTCAATTATTAACCCGCCATTGGATTATTACCGATGGTGAAGCCCGTACCGAAGAAGTTCGTGGTGACGGTGTTGTCGGTGAGCAACCACAAATCGAGGCGGGTTCGACTTATAAATATAGTAGCGGTGCTATTTTAAAAACGCCTGTCGGTAGTATGCACGGTTCTTATGGCATGATTGATGAGCAAGGCCAGCATTTCGAAGCAGCAATCCCTGCTTTTAGTCTTGCTGTGCCTAGAATGCTACATTAATAGGACTTACGCGGTTATCGCTTATTTGCTCACCAAATAATCGTTTTCAACGATTTTTTCGTTCACAAAACGCGTTAATTTCGGTGAAATGCGTA
>NZ_CALETI010000305.1 GCF_937920075.1 uncultured Agitococcus sp. | reverse complement strand
TTCACGCCTCGTATCCTCTAAAAAATAGCTTCTTTCGCAACCACAATCAAAACGTCAACAGACCCTAATATCTGCCTAATTATTGGGCAAATATAGCATTTTAGTTTAAATATGCCTTGAAAAAAGGCTAAATAATTAATAAATAAAATTGCAATAAATTAAAGAGAATTTAGCGTAAAAAAAGCTATCATTAACAAATAAACCACCAAAAACTTCCTGTTAAATGTACATTAAATAGTAACAAAAGCTTGCTAATTTAGTGTGCAATCTATACAATTCGCCGCGCTCGAAGCAGTACTTTTTTGTCTATAGCAATTGCCTTTTGGTGGAGCAAGCGTGAGTAAACCTCAACCACTTGTTGATAAAACCCCCGCAATACGCTTACTTAAAGGTCAGGTATTCGCCACCATCGCCATCACGCTGATTGCATTGATTTGGGGTGTGTGGTCGTCGGCATCCGCAGGGATAGGTGCAAGTATCGCCGTCACGGGTAGTGCTTATTTTGCACTACAAGCATTTCGTCATGCAGGGGCAGGCTCTGCAAAACAGATTGTAAAAGGTTTTTATAAAGGGGCAGCTGGTCGGTTTGGTATTACCGTGTTGCTCTTTTCGGCTGCGTTTGCAGGTCTAAAATCGCTGCAAGTGGGCTGGGTACTCGCAGGTTTCTTTATCGTACAGCTCGTAGCTTGGGTGTCTCCGTTGTGGGATGCTCTGCAAGACGAGCGAAAGTAGGTGTCATATGGCTGGAAGTTCTACGGAATATATCAAGCATCACCTGACTAACCTTACCTTTGGAAATCATCCAGAACATGGTTGGTCTTTTGCGCATACTGCACAAGATGCGCAAGAGATGGGCTTTTGGGCGTTCCATGTTGACTCTTTGGGTTGGTCAATTGCTTTAGGTTTAATTTTCTGTTTGGTGTTTCGCTCTGTTGCTAAAAAAGCAAACAGTGGCGTGCCAAGTGGTGTACAAAATTTTGTGGAAATGATTGTCGAGTTCGTTGATAGTAACGTTAAAGACACGTACCACGGTAAATCCTCATTAATCGCGCCTTTGGCGTTGACGATTTTTTGTTGGGTTTTCTTAATGAATTTGATGGACTTAATTCCAGTAGACTTTATTCCTGTGGTTGCACAGGCATTAGGTTTGCACTATATGAAAGTAGTGCCATCTACTGATCCTAATGTCACATTAGGTATGTCTATTTCTGTGTTTATGTTGATTTTGTTCTACAGCATCAAGATGAAAGGTGTGGGTGGTTTTGCGGGTGAGTTAGCCTTAAATCCATTTAACCCAAAAAATCCAATCTTAAAGGCATTCTTTATTCCAATTAACTTGATTTTGGAAGGTGTTACTTTGATTGCTAAGCCTGTTTCTTTAGGTTTGCGGTTATTCGGTAACATGTATGCTGGCGAATTGATTTTTATCTTGATCGCTTTGCTACCTTTTGGTGTGCAATGGTTGTTATCTGTGCCTTGGGCTATTTTCCACATCTTAGTTATCACATTACAAGCCTTCATCTTTATGATGTTGACCATTGTGTATCTAAGTATGGCCAGTGAACACCACTAATTTGATTCCCTTTTCCTTTTGACTTAACTGAGGTAATTCGCAATGGAAACCGTGATTGGCTTGACCGCTATCGCCGCCGCTATCCTGATCGCTTTTGGTGCATTGGGTACCGCTGTAGGTTTTGGTTTGTTAGGTGGTAAATTTTTGGAAGGCGTTGCACGTCAACCAGAATTAGCACCACAATTGCAAGTTAAAATGTTTATCGTTGCTGGTTTGCTTGACGCTGTACCAATGATCGGTGTTGGTATTGGTTTGTTCTTCGTATTCGCGAACCCATTCATTGGCTTGGTACCTGCTTAATAACAGAGCAATCCACTGCAAAGCCAAATGAGGTGTTAGCATGAATATTAATGCAACCTTGCTGGGGCAGGCCATTTCCTTTGCAATCTTCGTGTGGTTCTGCATGAAGTTTGTATGGCCGCCATTAACAGCAGCGCTTGCTGAACGGCAAAAGAAAATCGCAGATGGCTTAAATGCTGCGAGTAAAGCGCAAGATGATTTAAAAGCTGCTCAAGATCAAGTTGCTCAAGAGTTAAAAGCTGCTAAAGATCAAGCCGCTCAATTAATTGAACAAGCCAATCGTCGTGCTGGTCAATTGGTTGAAGAAGCCAAGTCTCAAGCTGTGGTAGAAAGCGAGCGTATTAAAGCGCAAGCTCGTGAGCAGATTGAACAAGAGACAAACCGTGCTCGTGATCAATTACGTGCTCAAGTAGCTGCTTTAGCAGTTGCAGGTGCTGAAAAGATTCTGCAAGCTGAAGTAAACGCCAATGCTCATGCTGCAATGCTTAGCAAATTAGCAGCAGAGTTATAACTCTCTAGAGACAGTGAACATGGCTGAATTAACCACTGTGGCACGTCCGTACGCGAAAGCAGCGTTTGAATATGCAAATGCTGAGGGCAAATTAGAGTTGGCCATTTGGTCAACTCAGTTGGCTCTTGCAGCTGCGATTGTTCAAGATGCTGATTTTGCCCGTTACCTGTCACGCCCGAGCATGACTGTAGCCGAACAAGAAACGGCATTGTTTGCTGCCTGCGGTGGGGAGTTATCTGCTGGTGTGCGTAACTTTCTGAGCCTTGTCGCAGCTAACAAACGTTTAATGGCATTGCCTGCAATTGCTGAGTTATACGAAGTTTTAAAAGCCCAAGCTGAAAATACCGCTGATGTGACGGTAACCAGTGCTTTTGCCTTATCTGATGAACAAGAAGATGCTTTGGCAAAACAATTGGCTGAAAAGTTAGGGGCTCGTATTAATATTAGTACCGAAGTTGACGCTGCTTTAATTGGTGGTGTGATTATCCGTACTGGTGACTTAGTAATTGATGCTTCCGTGCGCGGAAAATTGGCAAAATTGAGTGCCACCCTGAATACATAATTTTTGAGGAACAGCGCATCATGCAGCAACTGAATCCTTCCGAGATCAGCTCGCTGATTAAACAGCGTATTAGCGATCTCAACGCGACTGCTGAAGCCCGTAATGAAGGCACAGTCGTAAAAGTGTCTGACGGTATCGTCCGCATTCACGGTTTAGCCGATGTAATGTATGGCGAAATGATTGAGTTCGATGGCGGCATCTACGGTATGGCTCTAAACTTAGAGCAAGATTCGGTTGGTGCTGTGGTGTTGGGTGACTACTTAGGCTTACAAGAAGGCCAAAAAGTACGTTGCACAGGCCGTATTTTAGAAGTGCCAGTTGGTCCAGAACTCTTAGGTCGTGTTGTTGACTCTTTGGGTAAGCCAATTGATGGCAAAGGTCCAATCAATGCTAAATTAACTGATGCTGTAGAAAAAGTAGCACCAGGCGTTATTTGGCGTAAATCCGTTGACCAACCAGTACAAACTGGTTACAAAGCTGTCGACGCGATGATTCCAATTGGTCGTGGCCAACGTGAGTTGATCATCGGTGACCGTCAAACTGGTAAAACAGCGATGGCGATCGATGCGATCATTGCTCAAAAAGATTCTGGTATTAAGTGTATTTACGTTGCTGTTGGTCAAAAACAATCAACGATTGCTAACGTAGTACGCAAATTAGAAGAGACTGGTGCATTAGCTTACACAACTGTTGTAGCTGCATCTGCTTCTGAACCAGCGGCTATGCAATTCTTAGCACCATATTCTGGTTGTACTATGGGTGAGTACTTCCGTGATCGTGGTGAAGATGCCTTGATTATTTATGATGATTTGTCTAAGCAAGCTGTTGCTTATCGTCAAATTTCCTTGTTATTACGTCGTCCACCAGGACGTGAAGCGTACCCAGGTGACGTATTCTATTTACACAGCCGTTTATTAGAGCGTGCTTCTCGTGTATCTGAAGAATATGTAGAAAAATTCACCAATGGTGCTGTGAAAGGTCAAACAGGTTCTTTAACCGCGTTGCCAATCATTGAAACCCAAGCAGGTGACGTTTCTGCGTTCGTTCCAACTAACGTAATTTCGATTACTGACGGTCAGATCTTCTTAGAAACTAGCTTATTTAACTCTGGTATTCGTCCAGCGGTTAACGCCGGTATTTCCGTATCTCGCGTAGGTGGTGCGGCTCAAACGAAGATCATCAAGAAGTTATCTGGTGGTATCCGTACCTCTTTAGCTCAATACCGTGAATTGGCTGCGTTTGCTCAGTTTGCTTCTGACTTAGACGAAGCAACCCGCAAACAATTAGAGCATGGTCAACGTGTTACTGAGTTAATGAAGCAAAAACAATATGCTCCATTAAGCATTGCTGACATGGCTTTATCGATTTTTGCTGCTAACGAAGGTTATTTGGTTGATGTGCCAGTTGCCAAAATTGGTGCTTTTGAAGCTGCATTACATGGCTATATGAATAGTCAGCAAAAAGCTTTGATGGATAACATCAATGCCACTGCTAACTATGATAAAGACATTGAAGCTAGCCTACATAATGGCATTAAAGCTTTTAAAGCTACGCAGTCTTGGTAAGACCTTTAATAAGCCAACTCTCTGAGTTGGCTTAATTAGTAGGCGACAGTCCAACAACGATGGTGAGACTATGGCAGGCTTAAAAGAGATTCGTAGCAAAGTCGTTAGCATTAAGAGTACGCAAAAAATTACCAAGGCGATGCAGTTGGTAGCGGCCTCCAAAATGCGTAGAGCGCAAGATCGCATGGCACAAGGTCGCCCTTATGCCGATAAAATGCGTCGCGTTATTGCCCATTTAGTACAAGCTAATCCAGAGTACAAACATGCTTATATGGTTGATAGACCTGTTAAGCGCGTGGGCTATATTGTTGTGTCTTCTGATCGTGGTTTGTGTGGTGGTTTAAATATTAACTTGTTTAAACGTACTGTGCAGTCAGTCAAGACATGGCGTGAACAGGGAGTAGAAGCAGAGTTCTGCTTGATTGGCCAAAAAGCCACTACTTTCTTTAAATCGGTCGGTGGTAAAGTCGTTGCGGTGAAAACCCAATTAGGTGATGCTCCGTCCTTAGACCAGTTAATTGGGGCAGTCAAGGTCATGTTAGATGCCTTTGACCGTGGTGAAATTGACCGTATTTATTTGGTCAGCAACCAGTTTGTTAACACCATGACCCAAAAACCTGTAGTCAACCAATTGGTGCCATTGAGCGCAGACAACGGCGATGAACCGTTAAAACGCGAGCATAGTTGGGATTACTTGTATGAACCTGAAGCTGCGCCTTTGTTAGATGCCTTAATGGTTCGTTTTATTGAATCTCAAGTGTATCAAGGTGTAGTAGAGAATATTGCTTGTGAACAAGCTGCGCGTATGGTGGCGATGAAAGCCGCAACCGATAACGCAGGTGAGTTAATCCGTAGTTTGCAATTGGTTTATAACAAATTACGTCAAGCAGCGATTACTCGTGAAATTTCTGAAATCGTCGGTGGTGCAGCCGCGGTTTAATCTCAATCTTAATTAAGATTGTAAAGAATTCAGTATTTGCCAGTTTTAAGAGGAAATCCCGATGAGCAGCGGTCAAATCGTTCAGATTATCGGTGCGGTTATTGATGTTGAATTTCCGCGCGACAGCGTGCCAAAAGTCTATGACGCTTTAAAAGTTGATGGCACTGCCACGACTTTAGAAGTACAACAACAACTCGGTGACGGTATTGTACGTACCATCGCCATGGGTTCAACTGAAGGTTTGAAGCGTGGTTTGCCCGTTAGCAACACCAATGCGCCTATCTCTGTGCCAGTCGGTACAGCGACTTTAGGTCGTATTATGGATGTGTTGGGTAATCCAATTGACGAAGCTGGCCCAATTGGTGAACAGGCTCAATGGTCTATTCACCGTAAAGCGCCAAGCTATGATGAGCAATCTGGTGCAACAGAATTACTCGAAACCGGTATTAAAGTTATCGACTTACTCTGTCCATTCGCTAAGGGTGGTAAAGTTGGTTTGTTCGGTGGTGCTGGTGTAGGTAAAACCGTTAACATGATGGAACTCATCAACAACATCGCTAAAGCACACTCTGGTTTATCAGTGTTTGCTGGTGTAGGTGAACGTACTCGTGAAGGTAACGACTTCTACCATGAAATGAAAGATTCTGGTGTTGTTGGTAAAGTAGCGATGGTTTACGGTCAGATGAACGAGCCACCAGGAAACCGTTTACGTGTTGCCTTGACTGGTTTGACCATGGCTGAATACTTCCGTGATGAAAAAGACGAAAGCGGTAAAGGTCGTGACGTATTGTTGTTCGTTGACAACATTTACCGTTACACCTTGGCAGGTACAGAAGTATCTGCATTGTTAGGTCGTATGCCATCTGCGGTAGGTTATCAACCAACATTGGCCGAAGAAATGGGTGTGTTACAAGAGCGTATTACCTCGACTAAGTCTGGTTCTATTACCTCTGTACAAGCCGTTTACGTTCCAGCCGACGACTTGACTGACCCATCACCAGCAACAACCTTCGCTCACTTAGATGCGACGGTGGTATTGAGCCGTGATATTGCTTCTTTAGGTATTTATCCAGCGGTTGACCCATTAGATTCTACTAGCCGCCAATTAGATCCTTTAGTTGTTGGTGAAGAGCACTATACTGTTGCCCGTGGTGTACAAACTGTATTGCAACGTTACAAAGAATTACAAGACATTATCGCTATTCTCGGTATGGATGAACTGGCTGACGAAGATAAAAAACTGGTATTCCGCGCACGAAAAATCCAAAAATTCCTCACACAAAACTTCTTCGTGGCCGAAACCTTTACCAGTGTTCCGGGAACCTATGTCAAACGCGACGATACGGTCGCTGGTTTCAAACGTATTCTTGACGGTGAGCTTGATCACATTGCCGAAGCGCATTTTTATATGGCCGGCACTATCGATGAAGTGCTCGCACGTCATACAAAAGAAATGGGCGCTCAATAACCTCTTGGTTCTATGCCTACGTTCAATCTACGTATTGAAACTCCAAACGGAATCATGTTCAATGAAACAGTACAATCAGTCCTCATACATAATGAGCTCGGTGATATGGAAGTATTTGCTGGTCACGCACCGCTTATCGCGAGCATTCTGTTTTCAAGAACAAAGATCCGAGTCAATGATGAGCGCGAAGAACAATTTCTTATGCGTAGCGGCATTATTACTGTTGATAATAACAGTGTAAAAATCTTGGTTGAACATTGTGCGCTCGCTCAAGAAGTAAACTACGAAACCATCAAAGACTACGAAAAATTCGTCATCTCGAAACTTTCAAACCCAGCTGCGCTTGGCAAAATTCAATTAACCTATCTACAAGAAGAGCGATCATCGCTCGAAAGAATGGTTAAGATCGAAGAAAAATAAGCTCACCGCCAAAAAAACCAAACGTTTATGACGCTTGGTTTTTTCGTTGGTGAAGTATATAAATCGTCCAATTTCAATCTTGACAAAAAAGATAAAAAATACTATATTATG